>NZ_LZZU01000014.1:0-93773 GCF_014170355.1 Cupriavidus sp. UME77 | reverse complement strand
GCCCCATTGAGCTTGCCCGCCTCGGCGGCCTTGCGCCAGTTGCGCAGTGTCTGATCAGACACGCCCAATTCCGCAGCCAGCTCTCCTGTCGTCTTCCCGGCACGCAGTTGCCTGACCGCCTGTTCCTTGAACTCCGCAGTGAATTCCTGTTTCGGTATCTTTCGCATTTCGCTTCCTTCCAACTAGTTGAGGTTATACCTCACCTCTTGGAAGGCGAAATTTCGGGGGAAGCTCATCTTGCACCCAAGTGCGTACGACATCCCCCTGCGGGGGCTGCCGGTCACTCTTCTTTGCGTCGGCAAAGAAGACTAACGAGAAGAAAGCCGACCCTGCCGGGAGCCGAACAATCGCGGGTGCTAAGGGTGCTGGTTTCGTCGTAGGGCCAGCGGTTCTGCTCGCATCTGCCGGTACCGGTTTGACCGGCCACGAATCTGCCAGCCTCCGGGATACGTGGTGAGGCCCCCGGTAGTAGACACCACTTGCTTCAAGCCGTCTGTCGCTCGCGGCGTGGCCGGCCACGAAGTTGCAGGCGCACCGGTTCCGTCGTGGGCGCGGTGGCACCGGGTTGATATGCCCAAGGCCTTGACCACCGCGCCCGCCCCACCACGAAACCATTGACGGGTGATGTGTCGTGATGGTCCGTGCCGGTAACGGCAGATGGTCGAATGCTCACCGAGCAAAGCGATCAGGGGCACCACCACGTGACCATCGAGTCATGCAATTACGATGCCCTTCATGCCGGTATGGCAAAGGCCCGCCGACACTCCGGGCCGTACGACGAAACCACCGAGGCCCAAATAGCCTGATTGCTCTGCCCCCGGCAGGGTCGGCTTTCTTCTCGTTAGTCTTCTTTGCCGACGCAAAGAAGAGTGACCGGCAGCCCCCGCAGGGGGATGTCGTATGGCTCTTGGGTGCAAGATGCCATCGCCGCAACAATCAAACAGCGACCACCCCCAACAACCTTCCCCCCATCACTCCAACACCCCCCGATACCTAGTCACCGCCAACAGCACAATCTCATCCAGCCCAGCGTCTTCACTACTATCCAGCCGTGCCAGCAAAGCGCGCCGCATACGCGGCTCCCAGAAACGCTTGATATGGCTGGCGATATCCGCCACCGCTTCTTCGCGGTCCGGCATGGCTTCGAAGAAGGTGCCGATCTGGTTCGCCATCTTGACGAGGTTCTCGGAGTTCATGCCTGTTTCGTCCTGCTGTGCAAACGTTGGGGGTGGGAGTAGACCACGTGCCGGCCGGCGCGTACAAAGCCGGCCAGCGTGATGCCGGCATCGATCGCCAGGCGTACCGCGAGCGCGGTCGGGCCGGATACGGCGGCCAGCACGCCGACGCCGGCGCTGGCGGTCTTCAGCACCATTTCGTAGCTGGCGCGGCTGGTCACGAGCACGGCGCCGCGCGAGCGGTCCTCGCCGGTGCGTGCCAGCGCGCCGATCAGTTTGTCGAGCGCGTTGTGGCGGCCCACGTCTTCGCGGACCAGCGCGACCTGGCCGTCGGCGCGCAGCCACGCGGCGGCGTGCGTGGCGCCGGTGTGGCGCAGCAGTTCCTGCCGGGTCTGCAACTGCGCGAATGCGGCGTACATCGCCTCGTCGCTGAAGCTGGCGCCGCTGCGCACGGGTGCCGGGGCGCGCATGACTTGCTGCAGCGATTCGGTGCCGCACAGGCCGCAGCCGGTACGGCCCGCCATGGCGCGGCGGCGATCCTTGAGCGCGGCGAAGGCTTGCGCCGCAATGCGCAACCGCACCGCGATACCCTCGGGGCGGACCTCGGTCTCCATCTCATAAACATCGCGCGGGCTGGCCACCAGCCCTTCGCTCAGGCTGAAGCCCAGCGCGAAGTCTTCGAGATCGGCCGGCGAGGCCAGCATGACCGCATGCGAGATGCCGTTGTACTCGAGCGCAACCGGCACCTCCTCGGCAATCTCGTCGTCCTCCAGCGCCAGCTCGCCCAGGCGGCTGCGGCTGACCTCGAAGGTGCTGTGAGTGGCCGGTTCGGCGTCGGCCATGGCGGGTTCGCACAGTGTCATGCCGACCCTGCCTCGGCACTGGCCGCCTGCAGCAACTGCATCTGCTGATCGTGGAAATCGCGGTACTGGCGTTGCCATTCGGACGGTTGCGCCACCGGCATGACCTGCACCGCGGTGACCTTGTACTCGGGGCAATTGGTCGCCCAGTCCGAGTTGTCGGTGGTGATCACGTTGGCGCCGGACTCGGGGAAGTGGAAGGTGGTGTAGACCACGCCCGGCTGCATGCGCTCGCTGACGATGGCGCGCAGCACGGTTTCGCCCGCACGGCTTTGCACGCCGACCCAGTCGCCATCCTTGATGCCGCGTTCCTCGGCGTCGTGCGGATGGATCTCCAGGCGGTCCTCGTCATGCCACATCACGTTCTCGGTGCGGCGTGTCTGTGCACCGACGTTGTATTGCGACAGGATGCGGCCCGTGGTGAGGATCAGCGGGAACTTGCGGTTCACGCGCTCGTTGGTGGGCACGTAGCGGGTGATGATGAACTTGCCCTTGCCGCGCACGAATGCGTCGATGTGCATGGTCGGCGTGCCCTCGGGCGCGGCGTCGTTGCACGGCCACTGGATGCTGCCGAGTTCTTCCAGGCGCTGGTAGCTGACTCCGCTGAAGGTGGGCGTGAGCCGCGCGATCTCGTCCATGATCTCGGAAGGATGCTTGTAGTCCATCGGATAGCCCAGCGCATTGGACAGCAGCACGGTGGCTTCCCAGTCGGCATAGCGTGCCTTGGGCGGCATCACTTTGCGCACGCGCGAGATACGGCGCTCGGCGTTGGTGAAGGTGCCGTCCTTCTCCAGGAAGGACGAGCCCGGCAGGAATACGTGCGCGTACTTGGCGGTCTCGTTGAGGAAGATGTCCTGCACCACGATGCATTCCATGGCCGACAGCGCGGCTGCCACGTGCTGCGTGTTCGGGTCGGACTGCACGATGTCTTCGCCCTGGCAGTACAGGCCCATGAAGCTGCCGGACAGCGCGGCCTCGAACATATTGGGAATGCGCAGGCCCGGCTCCGGGCTGATCTCCACATTCCACGCGGATTCGAACAGCCCGCGCGTGGTGGAATCCGACACGTGGCGGTAGCCCGGCAGTTCATGCGGGAACGAGCCGATGTCGCACGAGCCCTGCACGTTGTTCTGTCCGCGCAGCGGGTTCACGCCCACGCCTTCGCGGCCGATATTGCCCGTGCACATGGCGAGGTTGGCGATGCCCATCACGGTGGTCGAGCCCTGCGCATGTTCGGTCACGCCCAGGCCGTAATAGATCGCGGCATTACCACCGGTGGCGTACAGGCGTGCGGCGCCGCGCAGTTGCCCGGCGGGAATGCCGGTGATCTCGGCCATGGCCTCCGGCGAGTTCTCCGGCAGCATGACGAAGTCGCGCCATTGCTGGAACGCGCGGTCCTCGCAACGCTCGGCGATAAACGATTCGGCCATCAGGCCTTCGCTGACGATCACGTGGGCCATCGACGTCACCACCGCCACATTGGTGCCGGGACGCAATTGCAGGTGGAAGTCGGCGCGCACGTGCGGCGAATCGACCAGGTCGATGCGGCGCGGATCGATCACGATCAGCTTGGCGCCGGCGCGCAGGCGCTTTTTCATGCGCGAGGCAAACACGGGGTGGCCGTCGGTCGGGTTGGCGCCCATCACCATGATGACGTCCGCCTTCTCCACCGAGCGGAAGGTCTGCGTGCCGGCGGATTCGCCCAGCGTCTGCTTGAGGCCGTAGCCGGTGGGCGAGTGGCAAACTCGCGCGCAGGTATCGACGTTGTTGTTGCCGAAGGCGGCGCGCACCAGCTTCTGCACCAGGTAGCCTTCCTCGTTGGTACAGCGCGAGGACACGATGCCGCCGATGGCGTCGCGGCCATGCTTGGCCTGGATGCGCTTGAACTCGGAGGCCGCGTGGCTGATCGCTTCTTCCCACGACACTTCGCGCCACGGATCGGTGATCCTGGCGCGGATCATCGGGTTCAGGATGCGGTCTTTGTGGGTCGCATAGCCAAAGGCGAAGCGGCCCTTCACGCACGAGTGCCCCTCGTTGGCCTGGCCGTTCTTGTACGGCACCATGCGCACCACTTCATTGCCCTTCATCTCCGCCTTGAAGGCGCAGCCCACGCCACAGTAGGCGCAAGTGGTGACCTTGCTGTGCTCCGGCTGCCCCATGCGGATGATGGAGGTCTCGGCCAGCGTGGCGGTGGGACATGCCTGCACGCAGGCGCCGCACGACACGCAGTCGGAATCCATGAAGCTGTCGCCCTGCCCCGCCGTCACGCGCGAATCGAAGCCGCGGCCGCTGATGGTGAGCGCGAAGGTGCCCTGGGTTTCCTCGCAGGCGCGCACGCAGCGATTGCACACGATGCACTTGGAGGGATCGTAGGTGAAATACGGATTGGATTCGTCCTTGGCCTCGGCACGGTGGTTGGCGCCGTCGTAGCCGTAGCGCACTTCACGCAGGCCGACCACGCCGGCCATATCCTGCAACTCGCAGTTGCCGTTGGTGGGGCAGGTCAGGCAGTCCAGCGGGTGATCGGAGATATACAACTCCATCACGCCGCGGCGCAGGTCGGCCAGCTTGTCGGTTTGCGTCTTCACCTTCATGCCGGCTTCGGCCGGCGTGGTGCACGAGGCGGGGAAGCCCCGCCGGCCTTCGATCTCGACCAGGCACAGGCGGCAGGAGCCGAAGGACTTGAGGCTATCGGTGGCGCACAGCTTGGGCACGTTCACGCCGGCTTGCACGGCGGCGCGCATCAGCGAGGTGCCGGCGGGCACGGTCACGCCGACGCCGTCGATCTCAAGGGTGACCTGCTGTTGCGAATCGCTGGCCGGCGTGCCGAAGTCGATTTCGTTGCGTGTGTTCAAGGCGGGCTCCCGCTGCGGCCTGGGCCGCGTACTGGTGATTCAGAGTGGCGCAGTGGCAGCGCCGGTTCGATAGGCTGCGGCGCTACGCTCAGGCCGCTCTGGCTGGCACTGCCACGCCAAAGTCTTCCGGGAATGCATCTAGCGCCGACAGCACCGGGTACGGCGTCATGCCGCCCATGGCGCACAACGATCCGCCCAGCATGGTGTCGCACAGGTCGCGCACCAGCTTGACGTGCTTCACCGGCTGGTCGCCCGCGATGATCTTGTCGATCACCTCGACGCCGCGCGTGGAGCCGATCCGGCACGGCGTGCACTTGCCGCAGGATTCGATGGCGCAGAACTCCATCGCGTAGCGGGCTTGCCTGGCCATGTCGACGGTGTCGTCGAACACCACGATGCCGCCATGCCCCAGCACCGCGCCGAACGCGGCGAAGGCTTCGTAGTCCATCGGCGTATCCAGCCGCGACACCGGCAGGTACGCGCCCAGCGGGCCGCCCACCTGCACCGCGCGGATGGGCCGTGCGCTGCGCGTGCCCTGGCCGTAGCCCTCAAGCAGTTCGCGCAGGGTCACGCCGAAGGCTTTCTCCACCAGCCCACCCTGGCGCACATTGCCGGCGATCTGGAACGGCAGCGTGCCGCGCGAGCGGCCCATGCCAAAGTCGCGATAAAACTGTGCGCCGCGCGCGAGGATCACCGGCACGGTGGCCAGCGAGATCACGTTGTTGATGATGGTGGGCTTGCCGAACAGCCCTTCGATGGCCGGCAGCGGCGGCTTGGCGCGCACCACGCCGCGCTTGCCCTCCAGGCTTTCCAGCAGCGCGGTTTCCTCGCCGCAGACATAGGCACCGGCGCCCTTGCGCACTTCGAGCCGGAAGCGCCGGCCGCTGCCGCGGATATCGTCGCCCAGCCAGCCGGCCGCCTGCGCGATGCCAATGGCGGATTCCAGCACGGCGATGGCGTGCGGGTATTCCGAGCGCACGTAGATGTAGCCATGCTCCGCGCCGACGGCGAGGCCGGCGATGGTCATGCCTTCGATCAGCATGAACGGGTCGCCTTCCATCACCATGCGGTCGGAGAAGGTGCCGGAGTCGCCTTCATCGGCATTGCAGACCACGTATTTCGTGGGCGACTGCGCGTTGCGCACCGTCTGCCACTTGATGCCAGTGGGAAACGCCGCGCCCCCGCGTCCGCGCAGGCCGGAATCGGTCACTTCCTGCACGATCTGCGCGCCGTCCAGCGCCAGCGCGCGGGTCAGGCCGGCATAGCCATCGTGTGCGATGTAGTCAGCAAGCGAAAGCGGATCGGTGATGCCCATGCGGGCAAAGGTCAAGCGCTCCTGCCCCTTGAGGAACGGGATTTCCTCGGTGAGCCCCAGCGCCAGGGCATGCGCGCCACCGGCCAGGAAGTCGGCATCGAACAGCGCGGCGACATCTTCGGGGGTGACCGGCCCGTAGGCCACGCGTCCGGCGGGGGTCCGCACTTCAACCAGCGGCTCAAGCCAGAACATGCCGCGCGAGCCGTTGCGCACCAGTTCGATGCTGGCGCCACGCGCCGTGGCCTCACGCGTGATGGCGCGGGCCACCGCATCGGCGCCCATGGCCAGCGCGCCGGAATCTCGAGGTACGAAAACGGTGATGCTCATGCTTGCACCTCCTGGTCCACTACCACGTCCGCGCAGGCTTTGATCAGCGCATCGAAGCGCTGCGGCGTGACGCGGCCAGCCAGCTCCCCGTCGATCATCACGGCCGGGCCACAGGCGCACTGGCCGAGGCAATACACCGGCTCCAGCGTGAACCCGCCATCGGCGGTGGTTTCATGGAATCCGCAACCCAGTGCGCGCTCGGCATGCGCGGCAAGGGCCTCGCTGCCAACCGACTGGCACGCTTCCGCGCGGCAGACCTGGACCACGTGCCGGCCCGGCTTGCTGTCGCGAAAATGGTGATAGAAGGTGACCACGCCATGCACCTCGGCGCGCGACAGGTTGAGCGCGCGGGCAATCTCGGGCAAGGCGCCGGCAGGCACGTAGCCTACCGTGTCCTGGATCTCGTGGAGGATGGGCAGCAAGGCGCCCGGCATATCGCGGCGCGCGGCCACGATCCGGGCAACCGGGTCGCGCACGGCGCCGGCGGCTGGCTTGGCGGCTGGTGTATCGGCTGGCTTGGCAGCGGAATCAGACATCGAGTCTCCTGGTGGCGCAGCTCGGGCCGGCGCAAGCGCTCAAGCGCGGCGCCAGCGGCAGACGGTGTGGCGCATTGGCTTGCGCGTCTTGCCAGGATTGGCTGCGGGGCGCGGCACGCCGTGTTGCGGCGATCGCGTTATATGCTATTTTTTTCATATATTGGGGGCTCTGAACGGGCATTCCCCATCTCGCCTGGCCGGTTAAGCGGGCTTTTATCGGGTGCTATGCCTCTTCGAGCGGACTATAGGCAGTTGGCCACGTTCGAGCAATATGCTATTTTTCTCATATGATTCGCATCTCGATCCTGCCCCACCTCCAAATCCGCGACGATAGCGACGCCGCCAGCGCCCCGCTTGACGTGTCCCGCCTGGTCACCTTGCTCGGGCATATCGAAAGCACTGGCAGCATCAGCCAGTCTGCGCAGGCGACCGGCCTGTCCTACCGCTATGCCTGGGGCATCCTGCGCGACGCGCAAACCCTGTTCGGCGGCGCACTGATCGCCAAGACCCGCGGGCGCGGCAGCGCGCTGTCGCCGCTGGCGCAGCAACTGGTGTGGGCCAGCAAGCGCATAGCCGCGCGGCTCTCGCCCACGCTGGAGAGCCTGGCCTCGGAACTGGAAATCGAGCTCAAGAAGCTGGTGGACCAACCCGGCCCCACGCTGCGCCTGCACGCCAGCCATGGCTTCGCGGTGGCGGCGCTGCATGATTTCCTGGACGCGCACCGGGTGCGCCACGACCTGAAGTACTGCGGCAGCCTTGAGGCGGTTGCGGCCCTTGCGCAAGGCGCCTGCGATATTGCCGGCTTCCATGTGCCGATCGGCGAATTCGAGCGGGACATGCTGGCGAGCTTTGCCGCATGGATTCGCCCCGATACCCATTGCCTGATCCAGTTGGCGGTCCGCGCGCAAGGCATCTTCGTGCGCCCCGGCAACCCGAAAGAGGTCACCACGCTGCAAGATCTCTGCCGCGCCGACGTGCGCTTCGTCAACCGCCAGACCGGTTCCGGCACGCGGCTGCTGCTGGACCTGATGCTCAAGGCGCGCGGCATCGACAGCGGGCGCATCGAGGGTTACAGCAATGGCGAGTTCACCCATGCCGCGGTGGCCGCCTATATCGGCAGCGGCATGGCGGATGCGGGATTCGGCGTGGAGACGGCGGCGCGCCGCTTCGGGCTGGATTTCGTGCCGGTGCTCAAGGAACGGTACTTCTTTGTGATCGAGCGGGAGCGCCTGCAAAGCCCGGCACTGGCCGGCGCCGTCGCAGCACTCAGAAGCGCCGGTTTCCGGCAGGTGGTGGATGCCCTGCCCGGCTACGACGGCAGCCTGACCGGCACGGTATTGACGCTGGAAGAGGCGTTCCCCGACCGCGCGGGCCCGAGCGACTGACCAGGCTGGAATTATCCGGATCTAGCGCGCGGGAGCGCCGTCCGGCACGGCCTCGATCCGCTCGACGCGGATGGCCGGTGCCCACGTGCCGGGCTGGTTTGCGCGCAGCACGGTGCCGGTCACGCCCACCTTCTGGCCGCGCAACGCCTCGGCCTCGCCGACAGGGAATTTCTCCAGCACCCATGCCTCGCCTTCGGCGGTGACCAGCACCGGCTGCTGGAACAGGGCGCTGCCCTTGACCATCACCGTGCCCGTCAAGGCGATGGACCGCCCGGCCGGCACCGCGTGCACACACGCGGCCAGCACGACGGACAGGGCAGCAATCAGGGGCAGGATTCGGCGCATGAGGTTTGTTGGATTGACAAGTCCGGGCGGCGGACATCGCCGCCCGGGAGCCGCCGGAGCAAGATCCGGCGAGCCGGCACTTAGCGCGTTCAGTACAGTCAGTACACCACGACGGATAGCGTAGCGCCGGCAGGCACGCGCACAGTCTCGCTGAACGTGGCGCCCACATTGCTGCGAACCACCGGGAAACTACCGTACGGCTGCAGCGTGGCGGGCACGGCCACTGGCAGCTTGCGCGACGCGCGGAACAGGTCCGGATCGATCAGCGGAAGCGTAAAGCCGCCATCGACACGGGCTGGGTAGCCGTAGCGCGCCGGCGACGTCGCGGCTGGCATCAGCGAATTGCTGGTGACGCTCCAGCGCAACAGTTCCTGGCTGAAGCCGGAGTCCGGGCGCGCGGCCTTGATGGCCTGGTCGAGCACGGTCTTGGAGTCCGCGCTGGAGGTCCGGCCCAGCAAGTCCTTGTAGAAGGCCAGGCCGAGTTGCCGGTCCAGGAAGCCGCCGAAGCTGCCCGACACCGAATAGCTCTCGCAGGTGGCGCCGAAACCCGTGAAATTCAGCATATTGCAGTTGAAGTTGCCGTTGCCGTAGCTCACGTAGTCCCTGAAACGCACGTCGCGGATCGCGTTGTAGGTGGGGTCGATGGTCTGGCTGGCGAAGTCCTCCATCATCATCGCGGACATCTCTTCCAGCCAGCTGTCGAATGCGTACTGCTGGCCGGCCTTGACGCCGCGGCGGTAGAAGTTCTGCATATGCATCCCCTCGTGCGCCATCGTCATCTTCATCGACTTCAGGCCTGCGGCGCCGCCCAGGTACAGGGTCTCGGAATCGAGATAGAGCGACAGCGACTCGTTGCTGCGCGGATCCGAGGTGGCCTTCAGGTTGTGCAGGCCCCAGAAATAGCCCACGGTGCCGAATGGCGTGCTGTTGTTGTCGAAGTTGAGCACGACGATATCCACCGGCTGGCCGCTGCCGGCGATCAGGTTGTTGTAGCTGTGCGGGCCCCATAGCGGGCCGCCGACCGAGGTCAGCATGTCGTAGATGCCACCGCCGCCGGCGAAGGCGGCAGCCAGCGTGTCGACGAGCGTGCCGGTGACCTTGCCAGGCGCCGACTCGGTGGTCTCCACCCAGATGTTGACGGTGGTGGCATCTGCCGTGCTGACTTGCTTGACCAGCGTGGCCGCGCGGCGCGTGCCGTCGGTGTGATACCAGCTCTTGGTATCGTTGACCACGGAGGCAAGCGGCGGTGGCGGCGCGATTTCGGAAAGGCTGGCCACCTGCTTGCCGCCGGCCATTGCCGCCCAGCCGGCGCGATTGAACTCGCCAATGTCGCGCAGCGTTTGTTCGTCCTGCCCCGTGGAGACCGACTGGATCGAGAGGTTGCCCAGTACGGATTGGATCACCGACAGCGACAGGCCGGCCGGCATGGCCTGCGCCGTGGCGCCGTTGGTGTAGAGCAGCGTCACGGCCTTGCCGTTCACGCCGCCGATGGCAACTGGCACATCGGCTGGCGCACCGGTGGTGTTGGAGGCGGACCAGACGCCGACGCCGGAACCCGAGTAATCGCTGGCATCCACGGCGCCGCAGCCGCCGCAGGCCGGCGCCAGCGTAGGCGGCACGGGCGCGCTGGCGACCGGCAGGGAAGGACTCGCGGCTGCCTGGGCGGCAGCCGGCGCATCGCCGCCACCGCCACCGCAGGCGGCGACAGACATGGCGGCCAGCAGGGCAGCGAGCAGGCCTGCGCGTCGGCGAAAGAGAGGACCCCTCATGTTCTAAAGCTCCGATTCTTGTTCTGTGGATGCCGGCCTGGGCGCACGAGGCCTAAGCCACCGAAATAACGGCATCCGGGACAAGAGCTTTAACGAGGGGGAAACTTGCTGTGCATCCGTACTAGCCCCGGCGGGCAGGCCATGCCGCACTGCGCGCGGGGACTATGCAAGAATGGCTGGCAGCACTTGAAGAAACCACCGGGGAGGAAGTCTTGCCGATGCCCAGACCGCGCTTTCTTTCACTCCTCCTGGCACTGCCGCTGGTCGGCCTTGGCGCCTGCTCCACGGCGGACGTGCTCAATGGCCTAACCCAAAGCAAAGCCTATGCCCTGAGCGCCGACGTGCCTTACGGCGACGGCGAACGCGCCAGGCTCGACATCTACGCGCCGCGCCAGCCGGTGTGCCCGGGCCAGGCGCCGGTCGTGGTGTTCTTCTATGGGGGCACCTGGAACAGCGGGGAAAAGGCCGACTACGCCTTCGTCGCGGCAGCGCTGGCCGCGCACGGCATCCTGACCGTGATCCCGGACTATCGCCTCTACCCGGAAGTCAGCTATCCGGATTTCCTGGTGGACAACGCGCGCGCGGTCGCGTGGACGCGCCGCGAGATCGCCAGCTACGGCGGCGACCCGCAACGGCTGTTCCTGATGGGACACAGCGCGGGTGGCTACAACGCCGCCATGCTCGCGCTCGATGCGCGCTGGCTCGGCCGCTTCGACATGAGCCCCGCCCTGCTGCGTGGCTGGATCGGGCTGGCAGGGGCCTACGATTTCCTGCCGATCGAGAACCGCCAGGCGCAGCCGGTGTTCCATCACCCCGACTACCCGCCTGGCTCCCAGCCCATCGACTACGCCGATGCACGCTCACCCGCAGCCTTCATCGGCGTGGACGACGGCGACCGCCTGATCAACCCGCTGCGCAACTCCGCGCAAATGGCAGCGCGGCTGGAACAGCGCGGCGTGCCCGTGCAGTTCCGCAGTTATGCGCGGCTCTCCCACACGTTGCTGATCGGCGTGTTCGCCGACCCGCTGCACTGGCTGGCACCTGTGCGCGACGACGTGGCCGGCTTCATCCTGCAGCGCGCGAAAAAGAAGGCTCAGTAGACTTCCGGCACGATCATGTTGTCCGGCACCGGCTGGCGCGAGTAGTCGTCGTGCCGCTCGCGCTGCGGCAGCACCACGGGCGGCTGCACGCGCTCTTCATAAGGCATCTGCTGCAGCAGGTGATGGATGCAATTGAGGCGCGCCTTTTTCTTGTCGACCGCCTGCACCACCCACCACGGCGCCTCGTCGATATGCGTGCGCTCCAGCATGATTTCCTTGGCGCGGGTGTAATCCTCCCAGCGCCGGCGGGATTCGAGATCCATCGGGCTGAGCTTCCACTGCTTGAGCGGATCATGGATGCGGGAGAGGAAACGCAGATGCTGCTCTTCGTCCGAGATCGAGAACCAGTACTTGATCACCTGGATGCCGGAGCGCACCAGCATACGTTCGAACTCCGGCACCGAGCGGAAAAACTCTTCGTACTGGTCGTCGGTGCAAAAGCCCATCACGCGCTCCACGCCAGCGCGGTTGTACCAGCTGCGGTCGAACAGCACGATCTCGCCCGCCGCCGGCAGGTGCGAGACATAGCGCTGGAAATACCACTGGGTGCGTTCGCGGTCGTTGGGCGCCGGCAGCGCCGCCACCCGGGCCACGCGCGGGTTGAGCCGCTGGGTGATGCGCTTGATCACGCCGCCTTTGCCGGCCGCGTCGCGCCCTTCAAACAGGATCACGACCTTGTGGCCGGTCTCCACCACCCAGCTTTGCAGCTTGACCAGTTCGCCCTGCAGGCGAAACAGCTCGCGGAAGTACAGCCGCCGCGCAGCCCGCTCGTCGTCGTCCAGGCCGCCGCCGGCTTCGCCGAACAGCGTATCGACATGGTGGTCTTCCAGCTCCAGTTCGAGTTCTTCGTCATAGTGATCGGCCACCTCGCGGTGGATACGCCGAATCAGCTCATTCTCGTCTGGTCTCATCGCTAACTCCTGTTCGCAACAACGTGGTGACTGGCAGGCTAACCGCGAGATGTGACGCGTCCGTGACTCTTTACCCGCGCGCTCAGTAACTGCCCTGCTTGCGGAAGGCCCAGCGCCCCGCCAGCACGGTGAAGCTGGCCACCAGCACCACCAGCACCCAGAAACCGTGCGGATGGTCCGCCAGCGGAATCCCGCCCACATTCATGCCGAAGAAGCCGGCAACAATGTTGATCGGCAACGCCAGCACGGTGACCAGCGTCAGCGTGAACAGCGTGCGATTGGTCTGCTCGTTGAGCTTGGCCGCGATCTCTTCCTGCAGCAGCTTGATGCGCTCGACCAGCGCGGCCAGGTCGCTCAGCACCAGGGAGAACTCTTCGGTGGAGGAGCGCAGATCCTGGATGTCCTGGTCCTGCAGCCAGGCTGGCGGCCGGTTGAGCAGGCGGAACAGCGCGCCAGGCTCGGGCGCGAGCAGCCGCTGCAAGCGCACCAGGCCGCGGCGCATGGAGCCAAGCTCCGCGCGGTTGCCATGCAAACGATGCGAGAGCAGGCGATCCTCGACCTGGTCCACGGTCACGCTGGTTTCGCGCACGATGCGCACCAGCACATCGGCCTGGTCGCGCAGCAAATGCACCAGCAGCGCCAGCGGCGTGTGGAACAACTCGCCCTGGCGCACCGAGGCGCGCAGCTGGTCAACCGAGCGCAGCGGCTTCATGCGCGCTGTCACCAGGATGCGGCGGTCGGCACAGGCCCACAGCGTGGAGATATCGGTGGTGGCCACGCCAAAGTTGTAGATCACGTCGTTGACCACCGCAAGCAGCGCCGTATCCAGGCGCTCGATGCGCGTGGAGCGCGAGCCCTCTCGCAGCGCCTCGAAGAATTCCTCGGGCAGGTCGAGCTGGCCCTTGAGCCAGCGCTCGCACGCGCTATGCGACAGATTGAAGTGCAGCCAAAGAAACTCGTCGCCCGGCGGGGGCTTCCCGAGCCACGCGGCCGCCGCGGCGGAATCGATGGGCTGGCCCGGCTCGCCGGGCAGGAAGCGAAAGCCGCTGACCAGGCCAACCGGATCGGAGCCGTAGCTGGCTTCGACGATACCCGCATGCATGTGGTGCCTCTTCGAAAACGCGAATTCGCGAAGATGGGACATTAGCATGCGGGGATGACGGACGGCACCCGGCCAGAAGCGGCGGTCTAGGGCATCTTGCTCTTGCCAGCGCCCGTCCGTCCCCTCCCACTGCGTGGGGGGAGCGAACCAGAGAGAGCAGAAAACGATATTCCGTGTAGCCGTGGAGGTTTGAATCTCCCGTTATGCGGCGAGGAGTCTTTCGCCGCATCCGGGTCGCCTTCTTTGCCTACTTTCTTGGCGAGACAAGAAAGTAGGTCGCCGCCCCGCAGGGGGGGGTGAAACTGCAGTTGCCCTTGACGCTAAGCAGTTGCAGTTGCAGTTGCAGTTGCAGTTGCAGTCAACCTACCCCACCCAATCCCCTCACCCGAACTTGCGCCGCGCATCCAGCGCCAGTCCGGAACCAATGCCGCCAAACAGATCGCCCTCGATCCGCTGCGCCCCGGGGATCAGCTCGGACAGCCGCTCACGCAACAAAGGCACGCTGCTGGATCCGCCGGTAAACAATACGGTGTCGATCTCATCCGCCTGTACGCCCGCATCGCGCAACAACGCCTGCACCGTCACCTCGGTCTTGCCAACCAGTTTCGCAATGGACTGGTCAAAGTCAGCGCGGCTGATCGCCATGGTCTCGCCCGGGGCGATGCGCCCCAGGTCGAGCTGCGTCTGCGGCTCGCCCGACAAGGCAATCTTGGCGGCTTCCACCTGGATTGCGAGCCAGTGGCCCGCGCGCTGCTTGATCAGGCTGATCAGGCGGTCCAGCTTGACCTTGTCGGCCGCATCGCGATAGTTGTCCATCACGTGCGACCACGCCTTGCGGGTGTAGACCAGGTTGATGGTGTGCCAGCTCGCCAGGTCGAAATACTGGCCCGAAGGCATCGCCTTGCCGTTGCGCAGCTCGCTGCCCAGGCCCAGGAACGGCATCACGCTCGCCAGGCTCAAGCTCTTGTCGAAATCCGTGCCGCCGATATGCACGCCGCCGTTGGCCAGGATGTCGCCGCGCCGGTCGACCTTGCCGGCCCGCTCGGGTGACAGGCGCACCAGCGAGAAGTCGGAGGTGCCGCCGCCGATGTCGGCCACCAGCACCAGTTCCTCGCGCGCGATCGTGGCTTCATAATCGAAGGCCGCGGCGATCGGCTCGTACTGGAACTCGATGTCCTTGAAGCCGGCATCCGCCGCGATCTCGCGCAGCGTCTGCTCGGCAAGCTGGTCGGCCTTAGGGTCTTCGTCGATGAAGAACACCGGGCGGCCCAGCACGACCTTGTCGAAGCTGGCGCCGGCCGAGGTCTCGGCGCGCTGCTTGAGCTCGCCGATGAAGTGCGAGAGCAGCTTGCGAAACGGCATGGCCTGCCCCATGACCTCGGTGCTGTCCTCCATCATCGAGGTGCCGAGCAGGCTCTTGAGCGAGCGCATCAGCCGGCCTTCATAGCCCGCGAGGTAATCGCCAAGCGCGGCGCGGCCGTAGCTGACCAGCGGATCCTCGGAATGGAAAAAGATCACGGAGGGCAGCGTGAGCTTGCCATCTTCCAGCGGCAACAGCGTGGGTTGTCCCGGCCGGCACCAGCCCACCGTGGAATTGGACGTGCCGAAATCTAGGCCGCAAGCGTTTGACATCATGTTTCTGGTTCTTTCCTACTGCATGGTTAAGTCCGGGCCGGATGGCCGTGCTGGCTGGGCTGTCTTTTTTCCGCGCCGGACGTTGCGGCCAGCATGATAGCAAGCCCGGCCAGCGCCCACGGGCGACAGGAGTGCTCAAGCAGGCGCATTCAGCAGTGCGAGTATCTGCTGGTGCAGCCGCGGGTCGCCGCAGGCCACCACGGTGCCGCCCTGCTGCGCATCCCCGCCGGTCCAACTGGTCATGACGCCACCAGCGCCTTGCACGATCGGAATCAGCGCCTGCACGTCGTAAGCCTTCAGGCCGGCCTCCACCACCGCATCCACGTGGCCCGCTGCGACCATGCAGTAGGCGTAGCAATCACCGCCGTAGCGCTGCATGCGGGCCGCGTCCGCCACACGGCGGAAGGCGGCGAACTGTGCCGCGTCCTCGAACATCTCCGGCGTGGTGCACATCAACTTGGCCTGCGCCAGGTCGGCGCACGGCCGGGTATGCAGGGGCTGGCCGTTTAGCCATGCCTGGTTGCCATCGCCGCTGAACCGCTCGCGCGTGAACGGCTGGTCCATGATGCCGATCACCGGGCGCTGGCCGTCGTTGAGCGCGATCAGCGTGCCCCAGAGCGGCAGCCCGGTAATGAAGGCACGGGTGCCGTCGATGGGATCGAGCACCCAGGTCAGCGGCGAGCTGCCGGCCACGCGGTCCTCTTCTTCACCCAGGATGCCGTGCTCCGGGTATTTCGCCAGGATCAGGTCGCGCATGGCGCGCTCGGCTGCCTTGTCGGCCGCGGTGACCGGGTCGAAGTACCGGCCGCCCTTGTCCTCTACCGCCGGGGCGCTGCGGAAGTACGGCAAGCTGGCGTTGCCGGCGGCCTGCGCGAGGCCTGCGGCGAAGTCCATGTATTCGATAAGCTGCTCTGCGGTCAAAGGCATGCGGAGATCCTGGGGTCCGGGGATGGTGTCTGGGCGGCGGCATGCGGCTCCGGGTAGGCCGGGCCGCGCGCGGTGGGACAGCGCTGGCCGCGCGGCCCGCCAGCATTGTAGCGGGCCGTGGGAAGCGGGCATCGATCGCCTTTGGCGTCTCGCGGGCGGAGTGCTAATGTCAATAGTGCGGGTAGCCGTCCATGCGTCGCCCAACAGTCCGTACCTTCTTTCGCCGAGCTCGTTGAGTGACTCCGGGGATACCTGTTGCCGACGTGCGCGCCTGCCAGAAAAATTTCCATCCCGCGTGTAAGTTCGTGCCACCACCGTCGACAAAGGCACATAAACCGTAGCAGCCGCACCTGCGAGCGCCACGGAACATTGGAGAAAGACGGTGGACACAGCCTCCCAGCTATCGCGGCCCGCACACGACCGCCGCGGACAATCGTCCGCCACCATCCAGCCGGCATGGGTGCGCATCACCCATTGGCTCAATGCCATCGCCGTCATCATCATGGTGATGAGCGGCTGGCGCATCTATAACGCGTCGCCGCTGTTCGGCCTGCATTTCCCCAAGGGCATCACGCTCGGCGGATGGCTGGGCGGCGCGTTGCAGTGGCACTTCGCCG
Organism: Cupriavidus sp. UME77; assembly: GCF_014170355.1. Classification (NCBI taxonomy): domain Bacteria; kingdom Pseudomonadati; phylum Pseudomonadota; class Betaproteobacteria; order Burkholderiales; family Burkholderiaceae; genus Cupriavidus; species Cupriavidus sp. UME77. The sequence continues at coordinate 76,914 of NZ_LZZU01000014.1, read as the reverse complement.
CGATGTGGCTGCTGGTCGCCAACGGGCTGTTCTACTTGTTGATGAACGCCCTCACCGGACGGTTCCGCCGCCGCTTCCTGCCGCTGTCCGTGCCCGCCGCGCTGCGCGATATCGCCGCGGCGCTGCGCGGCCGGCTTGCGCACCCGGACCTGGCTGAATACAACGCGGCCCAGAAGGCCATGTACCTGGGCGTGGTGGTGGTCATCGTGGTCACGGTGCTGTCCGGCCTGGCGATCTGGAAGTCGGTGCAATTCCCGCTGCTGCGCGAGCTGATGGGCGGCTATGACGCGGCGCGCTGGGTCCACTTCGTATGCATGAGCGCCATCGTGCTGTTCATCGTGGTGCATGTGGCCATGGTGGCGCTGGTGCCGCGCACGCTGCTGATCATGCTGCGCGGCCGCTGATCGCCGGCCGTGTTCTCGCAAACGCATCCAAAGAACTGAATCCACAGAGCCGCATCGCGGAGAACCGCCATGAACAAGTCCAAACCCATCGCCACGCTTGACCGGCGCCTGATCCTGCGAGACGCCGTGCGCGAACTCGATATGCCGTCTCGCCGCCTGTTCGCCAAGCGCGCCATCACCCTGGGCGGGCTGTCGATGCTGACGGGCTGCAGCCTGAGCGACGACGCCTCGGTGGACCGCTTTCTCACCGCGGTATCGCGCTTCAACGATCGCGTGCAAGGCTGGCTGTTCGACCCTAAGCGGCTCGCACCCACCTACGCAGAGTCCATGATCACGCGGCCGTTCCCGTTCAATGCCTTTTACGGTGAAGACGAAGTGCCCGAGGTCGACGGCGCTGACTTCCGGCTGGAAGTCGGCGGCATGGTGGCGCGCAAGGATCCGTGGACGCTCGAGCAGCTCTACGCGCTGCCGCAGACTTCGCAGGTCACGCGCCATATCTGCGTGGAAGGCTGGAGCGCCATCGGCAAGTGGGGCGGCACGCCCTTCTCGGAATTCCTGCATCGCGTGGGTGCCGACACCAGCGCGAAGTACGTGGGCTTTCGCTGCGCCGACGACTACTTCACCAGCATCGACATGCCCACCGCGCTGCATCCGCAGACGCTGCTGACCTTTACCTACGACGGGGAGAAGCTGCCGCCCAAGTACGGCTTCCCCATGAAACTGCGCATGCCGACCAAGCTTGGCTACAAGAACCCCAAGCACATCATGGCGCTGTACGTCACCAACACGTATCCCGGCGGTTACTGGGAAGACCAGGGATACAACTGGTTCGGCGGATCCTGATCCGCATGAAATTGGCCGGCATGGTGCCGGCTAGCACATTGACCACCCCAAGGAGATCTTCATGAACAAACTTTTCGCAGCTACCCTGCTCTCGACCTCGATGCTGTTTGCGGGTCATGCCTTTGCCCAGGACTCCATGAAAAAGGATGCCATGAGCAATGACAGCAGCATGGCCAAGGACACCATGGGCAAGGACTCGACGAGCAAGGACAAGATGAGCAAGAGCCACGACAAGATGAGCAAGGACAAGATGAGCAAAGACAGCATGAGCAAAGACTCCATGAGCAAGGACTCGATGGGCAAGGACGCCATGGGCAAGGACACGATGAAGCAGTAAGCAGTGCGCCCGCTTGCCTGCCAGGCGAGCGGCAGGCCATGCGACAACGCCCCGGCTTTCGTCCGGGGCGTTGCTTTTCGGGCGCAAGGAATCGCCGGCGTCACTCAGGCATCGCTCAGGCATCGCTCAGGCGTATCGGGACATACCCGCAGCGGCCGTCACTGAAAGGCGGATGAAAGCACCCGCGCCTACTGTGCTTGGTAAGCCATTGGGGTGCGCCTAAGCGCGCGCGCTTGCTGTCGATGACGATCTGTGGCGGAAACCAGCGTAGCCTCGCGCCGCGCGCGGCTTCCTCCGATTCGCGCGCAATTCCGCAAAGGGTACCGCGCGTAGCCTGGACCGCCGTGCCTGCCTTGCCGCAGATGCGCGGCCCGGGTTTCACTGCAGGCGAGGGAGACAGCCTCATGGAACTATTCGAACACCTGGCCCTTGGGTTCTCCACGGCGCTGACACTACAGAACGTTGGATACTGCTTTCTCGGCTGCGTGCTGGGAACGCTGATCGGCGTGCTGCCCGGCATCGGGCCGCTGGCGACCATCGCCATGCTGCTGCCGGTGACCTACACGCTGCCGCCGGTGGCCGCGCTGATCATGCTGGCCGGCATTTACTATGGCGCCCAGTACGGTGGCTCCACCACCGCCATCCTGGTCAACCTGCCGGGTGAATCGTCATCGGTGGTGACCACCATCGATGGCTACCAGATGGCCAGGCGAGGGCGAGCGGGGGTGGCGCTGGCCACCGCCGGCCTGGGCTCGTTCTTCGCCGGCTGCGTGGCAACCCTGATCCTGGCCGCGTTTGCTACGCCGCTGTCGGAACTGGCATTCAAGTTTGGGCCCGCCGAGTATTTCTCGCTGATGTGCCTGGGCCTGATCGGCGCCGTGGTGCTGGCTTCGGGCTCGCTGCCCAAGGCGGTTGCCATGATCGTGCTGGGGCTGCTGCTGGGCCTGGTTGGCACCGACGTGAACTCGGGCGCAGCGCGCTTCTCGTTCGACGTGCCGGAGCTGACCGACGGCGTCGACTTCGTCGCGCTGGCCATGGGCATGTTCGGCTTTGCCGAGATCATCGCCAACCTGGAGCAGAAGGAAAACCGCGAAACCTTCACCGATCACGTCACCAACCTGTGGCCCTCAAAGGCTGACTTCAAGCGCATGGCGCCAGCGGTGCTGCGCGGTACCGCGCTGGGCTCCATCCTGGGGATCCTGCCGGGCGGCGGTGCGGCGCTGGCTTCGTTTGCGGCCTATTCGCTGGAGAAGAAGACTTCCAAGTACTCGCATGAATTCGGCAAGGGCGCCATCGAAGGCGTGGCGGGTCCGGAATCGGCCAACAACGCCGCGGCGCAGACCTCCTTCATCCCGCTGCTCACGCTGGGCATTCCACCCAACGCCGTGATGGCGCTGATGGTGGGCGCGATGACCATCCACAACATCCAGCCGGGCCCGCAGGTCATGACCAGCAACCCCGCGCTGTTCTGGGGCCTGATCGCCTCGATGTGGATCGGCAACCTGATGCTGATCATCCTGAACCTGCCGCTGATCGGCATCTGGGTCAAACTGCTGCAGGTGCCCTACCGCTACCTGTACCCGGCCATCCTGGTGTTCTGCTGCATCGGCGTGTTCTCGGTCAACAACCAGACCTTCGACGTCTTCACCGCGGCTGGCTTCGGCGTGATCGGCTACCTGTTCATCAAGCTCAAGTGCGAGCCGGCGCCGCTGCTGCTGGGCTTTGTGCTGGGGCCGATGATGGAAGAGAACTTCCGCCGCGCGCTCTTGCTGTCGCGGGGGACGTTCACCGTGTTCCTGACCCGTCCGCTGTCGCTCGGCCTGCTGATCGCAGCCGGGCTGCTGGTCTGCATCGTTGCCCTGCCGTCAATCAAGGCCAAGCGCGAGGAAGCATTCCAGGAGGAATGACACCGGGATGGCGACGCCGCCGCGAGCGGGCGCCTCATCGGTAACAGCGTTAGGGAAAGGACCGGCATAAGCCTACACTGGGAGAGTGCCGGTCCGGCACGAACGGACATCGATGGGGGTATCGCATGAACTACAGTCCCAGGCAGCCTGGTCAGCAAACAGCGCCGACCACACCCTGGAAGACACACTTCCAGCAACCCGGCGAAAAGCGCAGGACCTCCCAGCCCGGCCAGTTTGACCCGCAAGCGGTGCAGCCCGCCGACAAGAAATAGCGTGACAAAGCCCGTGCCGCCATGGCCACGGGCTTTGTACTTTGTGGGGGGTAGTTTGTCTGTGCGGCCGGCCAGATGCCTGCTAGGCCACGCTGCGCGCTTCCGCGCGGTCGTGGCCAGCCCAGGTCAGGCGCCACCCGGAAGTCGCGGTCTTGGCGACCAGGCCCGAATCCTGAAGCAGCAGTAAATGGTGGCTGAGCTTGGATGCATCGGCATTGCCCAGCGCCTTGGCGAGCTGGAGATCCGTCATCATCGCCTGGCTGTCAGCGCGCAGTGCCGTCAGCACGCGGTCCGCGAAGGACATGTCACGCCTCATCTTGCACTCCCGGTGTCTGGAACGCCCCGGCGGCAGCTTGTCACCGCCACCGCCTCGGGTGAGCGTCAGGTGCTGAACGGGAGCACACCGGTCGCGATGGCACCCTGGGCTTCTTGCAGCAACGCAAGATGGCGCGGTCCAGCCTGACGTTCCGTCTCTGTTGCACTTCAGCTGCACATTGTTTGCGCTTTATTCGCGTTTTATTCGCGCCTTGATTATTTTTTCTTGCCTGCTGCGCCATCATTGCCGACGCGCGACTGGACGGCACCGAACGGTGCTGCGGGTGCGACCGGCTTCTTGGGTTGCTTGGGCTTCTTGGTTTCGCGATTGCCGCGTAATTGACCTTTGGCCATGGTGTGTCTCCACGAGTGGGTTACTGCATTGCGTGCCAGGCGGCAGATCCAGCATACCCGCTTACTCCAACGTTCAGGGAAATATCGCGCGAGGTGCCTGCGCATTACGAAAGCGGGAAAATCGCCGTCGGCCGCCGGTTGAGAGCCAAACCGCCATTGCGCCGCCAAGTAAATCGGACGCCACCAGGCAAACAGCGTATGCTCGTTGAAGAAAGGAGATCAACATGTCTCAAAATCATGCGATCTACAAGGGGTTCAAGGTTTCGGCCAATGTACGCCGCTCGTTCGACGAAAGCGCCAACGACGAACTCGCACGGGCGAGCTTTCTCGCCACCGTGACCATCACGCAGGTCAGCGGCGACAGCGGCTCGCTCAGGCTGGTGCCACCTTTGCTAGAACATGTCGCGCACACGCCGCACGATGCCATCGACCTGGCCGTGTCCTATGCAAGGACCGTCATCGACGACATGTCCACGTTCGTCAAGCGCAAGTAATCCCGCCCCCTCGATTCGCCCGGAATTGCAGTCCATCGCGCGGCCGCCCTGACCGGCCTGGCCGCAGCCACGCCCAGCAAGACTTCCCCACGAAAAAACAGGAGACGACCATGGACCGACAGATCAAGAACAAGGCGGAACTGCGCGCCATGATTCGCGCCGAGCAGCAGAAATTCGCGGAATGCAGCGGCGCCTGCTTCGGCGACGTTTGCTGGCATGCGCCGGACGTGGGCGGCTGCAACTGGAATCTGTCCACCATGGAAGGCGGCGACAGCGCGGCCTGCATCGAGAAGATCCGGCCGTTCACGGCCACACTGCAGGCGCAATACAACATTCCCGACGAGGGGAAGTAAGGCGGCCAGGCGCCTGGGCGCCTGGTGCCACTTGACTTGACTAGTGTCCCAGGCGCTCGATCCGGGCCTTTGCGTTCTCCAGGGCGTCCGCCATGGCAAGCTCGCGCGAGCTGAACGCGTTGCCCTGGTTTTCGAAACGGCCGTGCGTATCCAGCGTATAGACCCAGTTCCATTGGCCGAATGTGCGCTGCGTCAGCTCCAGGTTGACGTAGTGGCCCTGATAGAAAAAACTCTCCGGCATCGATCACCTCGCTCAGTTGCGACCTGCCCGGCGTCGGGCACCGGCCGCCCTGGGACACGACGGGTAGCGTCTCGCTGCGCCAGCGCCACGAGGGGCGCTATGCGCAACACCATATCTATCGTACGCGCAAATCCGCGGGCGAGCGCCGATTGACGGAAAATGGTATCATTGCCAGTCTTGGCCGTTCGCCGACCCCCTTCTCGTCGGCCCAAACGTGCCGGCTGCCAGACATCATCAAAATATTAACGGCGGCCTGTCGGGCGTACACCCGATTCGTTCAGGGCGACAACCGCCCATCACCCTCCCGACCCGGCGGCATGTCCGCTCCGCAACCTGTGCGCATGTACCTGGCGCATCAGCCTGCGCAAGCACGGTCCACTCATCACCAGCTACCTTTCTCGCGCAAATGCGCGAGACCTGCCGTTGCTGGACAACACAAACACGGCGACCGATCGCCAGAAGAGAGCACGCGGCGCACCACGAGATGCGCCTGACGTTGCCTCAGATCGTCCGCCCGCATAAGGGCAACACCTTGAATCAAAGCATCAATCGCACCAATAGCATTACCCGCGCCACCCGCGCCAATCCGTACACCGTGTCGGTCTACCCGATACAACAAGAGCCAGGCGTGTGGTTTGCGACCTACCTGATCGCCGAATACAAGAATGGCTCCGAATGCATCGTCGCCAACGTCTCGATGCGCCATGCCACGCATGGCACCGAAGCCCAGGCCAAACAGGCCGCCCGACGCGCGGCCGAGAGCGTCGCTGCCGATATGCGCCTGCAATAGGCCGGCCACACAAAAAGCAACCCGCATGCGTCTCAACCTACTGTGCAGCAGGTCTTGCTGCAAAAGGATCATCCTTGGCTAAAGAAGAACTAGTGGAATTTGGTGGACAAGTATCGGAAGTACTGCCGGACAACCGTTTTCGCGTCATCCTGGAAAATGGTTTCCAGGTGTGGGCCTATTCGTCCGGCCGCCTGAAGAAGAACCGCATTCGTATCCTGGCCGGCGATCGCGTCACGCTGGAAATGTCGCCCTACGACCTGACCAAGGGCCGGATCAACTACCGCCACAAGTACTGATACTGGTTGGCCGGATACGCTGCCGCGCCGTCAAGCTGTCGACCCGCGGCCCCTCCCACCCTCTAACGAAAGGAAGAATCATGTCGATCAGCGAAGAATGGGAAGAAATGCACCTGACGCCAGGTGGCTGGGTAGGCGGAAGCTATCGCCACGTGCCGGGACCGGAAGTCACGGTGGAGCGCCCCGCGGATGAAGTGCTTACCGTGCGCAGACATGTATGCGCAACCTATTGCGGCCCGTCGCGCGCCACGGAAGACAGGACGCCGCAGACCGAAGACATGGCACTGATCGAATCGCTGCTGGCCCGCTTCGGCAGCCCGGCATTCGGCGTCTAGCAGGGCAGTCCGGACCAGCACGATCTCCCGGGCGCTCCCCGCGCCCGTGCCAGCGCCAGGAAACGCGATGGCTCAGCCAGGAAACCGCATGCGCGGCATGCTGACACCGACGCGCGAACCAACCGGGCGCAATTCGCCCTCGAAGGGCTGCGCGCCCAGGTCCAGCACGTAGTCTCCTTCGCCAGCCTTGTCATAAAGGTTGTCACGAATCGCTTGCCCGATCGCCAGCCGGCACAATGCCTCGAAGCTGTCGACCATTTCGCCCGCCAAGGCTGCCTCGTTGGCCTGAACCCCGAATGAACGCCTGCCGTCACCAACGAAACTGGTGAAGCGCACACCCGTCGGATGACTGGAGTCGAGAAAGCTGACGGCTACATGGTAGGCGATGCCCTTGCCTTGTCCCGGTAGCGTGCAGAGGAAATTGGATGGTGCGGCAACCTTGTTCATGACGTATGCGCTCGCGGGCCGGCGCAACTGCGCACGGCAGGTTTTGACAGGTAGACCGGCAGGGCGGGCATTGCGCTGCGCGGTCCCGTTTCCTCTTGCTTCCCATTGCCTGGCGGCGGCCGGGCCACCCCTACGATACCAGCTGGCAACACCAGCAACACCAGCATCACGGCAGGCACGGGCAACGCCGCGCCACTCGGCCAGATTCTGCCGGCGCAGCGTTACAGCGTAGCGACAGACTCCCCGGGGATCAGTCCGTTAATAATATCTTCACCGAACTTCACGGCGCCCCTGCGCGCCGTGCCGATGTTCTCCCAAGGCGTGCTTTCCAGACGGAACACGCGCGTGCGTTCACTGCCGGGCCGATGGCCTTCGCGGCAGATCACCACGGACGCGTTGAAGCTGCGATCCGGCTTGGTCCTCGGCCAGGATTGCGCGGGCTGGATCTTGTAGACCAGCGGATAGAGGTCGAAACCCTTGTAGCAGGCGGAAGGCGTATTGTTCATGTAGTGTGCTCCAGGCGGCTGGATGCCGCAGCTGGCCTTGTGCCGCATCGCTCGCAATGGCCAATGCCCAGGCCCAATGCGCCAGCACGCGGGCAAGCTAGGGAGCCAACAGGCGATCGACGACAATCACGATCGCGTTCCCTGGCTTGTCCTGCTTGCAATGGACGCCAAGGCGTGCGCGCAGATACCGGTCAAGGCTGCGTTGTAGTTGATATAAGGCGCTCTGGTCCGCGTTGCTCAATTGCTCCGCGACGTCGTGCGCCATCTCGATTTCAAGCGACCTGGCTGGCCAGGTAAAGCTCCTGGCAACAGGGATCTGCCAGTTTGCCGTCACCACGCGTTTCCCTGCCGGCCAGATCCTGACGTCTTGCCCGGTGATCTCGTCAAGGACGGGCTTCACGAAGGCAACGAGATCTAGCATGACGAAGCACCGGCGACCGATCGGCGCGCCGTCGGCCGGACGGACAAGCAGGACATCCCGGGGATCTCGTCAACTGGCGACGATGCAGCGGTGGCTGGCAGCTCGGCCAAGCCATGGACAGGCGAGGACATGGCAGGCGCGCCTGCGTCATCCTCGTGTAACGACGGACGTTGCCGCATATCGCTCTGGGTGTCAGAGCGAGACGACGGATTGCCCGGGAATCGCGCCGTTGATGATGTCCTCGGCGTAACGAACGACACCACGGCGCGCAGCGCCGACGTTGTCCCACGGCACCGTGTCGAGGCGGAACGTGCGGGCCTGCGTTCCTTCGGGCTCGCCACCTTCGCGGCAGATCACGACGGCGGCGTCGAAGGTCCGGTCCGGCCTGCGTTCCGGCCAGGCGCGCACGACGGCGTGCTTGTACACGAGAGGGTATAAGTCGAACCCTTTGTAGCTGGCAATCGGATTGACGTCCATGATGCACTCCACAGTTCCACTGAGTCCCACTCTACTCCTATTGAGAGCCGCTCCATGACCTTTATTTTGGCCGAGAGGGCGGGACTGGGGCGGGAGCGGGAGCGGCCTCCGGGACAACCGACGGCGTAGCTGCCGCATTGCCAACGGCCGCGGCGGCGGCAACGGGGCGAGTAATGGCGGCGGGAGTAGCAGCGGGAGTAGCAGCGGGAGTAGCAGCGGGAGTAGCGGCGGTGCCAGGCGCGGCCCGCGCGGGCTTTGCCGCCACGGGCTCGGTCAGGGTCAGCAGCATGTCCGCATACCAGGCAGAGTTCAGCCCAAGCACTTCATCCTCCGCCAGGTCGCGCGAGCCGACGTCGAAGCGAGCGGAGTGGATGCCGAGCAGCATCCACGGCAGGTCCAGCTCGTCGCCCCGGCCATCGCGCATGCGCGAGACCACAGGCGCGCCGCTGGTGCCGCGGTGCGTCCTGGCATCGGTCAGGAAAAAACCTTGGCCCTGGAAGCGCAATCCGTACGCGGACGCGACCACGGCCTGGCGCGCAACCGGCAGATGATGGAGCGCATCATGAAAACCCAGCGGAAATCCGACGATCAACAGGGAGTCGCCCACCTCGACGCGATCGGAAGGCTGCGCCAGGTGCTCCGGCGTGAAGGCCCGGTAAAGCAGCTTGGGCGGCAACGCCTTGCGCTCGATCTCCACCACAGCGACATCGACCGGGCCGCCGCCGTCCTCGCCTTCGCGCCAGACGGCAAGCCCGTCACGGTACAGCGGAATCGAAAAGCCGATCGAGTCGGCCATGTTTTCCGGCTGGCTGTGCAGCTCGATCTCGATGCGGTCCGGGTGGTGCTTGCTTGGCTCGTCGAACACCACATGGCGGCTGGTCACCACGAAGAGCCGGCCATCGCGCTCGAAAAAGAATCCGCTCGCGTTGGTCAGCGGCTGCTGGCCCTCGAAGGACGAAACCCGGACGGCAGCTAGAAGGATGGATTCGACCATAGGCATGATGTTTTATGCACTTGCGCACCTCGATGAGTCCCAGTCGGTAAAAAAAAAGCCCCGCTAAGCGGGGCTTTTTTCTAGGCGATTCGAATCGGCTCGATTAGATCGGCTCGATCTTGGTCGCTGCGGGGCCCTTTTGGCCAACGCCTGCGACGTAACGCACTTTCTGGCCTTCTTGCAGCGACTTGAAACCGCCGCCTTGAATTTCCGAGAAATGCGCGAACAGGTCGTTGCCGCCTGCGTCAGGGGTGATGAAGCCGAAGCCCTTGGAGTCGTTGAACCACTTGACGGTACCGGTTTCCATGCTGGATATCCTTTAAACCTTAAAAGTTCTGGATGAGCCTGATGCTCACCAGGCATGACGATCAAGGAAGGAACATGGAGCAAACGAATCGCCGCTTGGAGGGGACGATCCATAACATCTGAGTAACCGCTTGAAAGATCCTGCACCAACGTTTATACAGGCCTGGGATAGGCATGTCAACTTACCGAAGAAAAAAGTGCCTCATTGATTGCGGGCACGGTCTTTTCCGCACTTCGCGCCACACCTCGCGCGCGCTCACGTGCGCGAACAGATACAAGCTCGCGGCGGCGGTTTATAGCAGCATGAACGTGCTACAGTCACCCACCTTCCGCCGCCGGATTCCGCATGTCGCCTTGCCCAGCCTGCCTCGCCATCGACACCAACCGTGGTGGCTCGCCAGGCCATGCGTTGCTCAGGATCACCGACACGCAGCGCATCAAGGTGCCACGCCGCCCTGCGATGACAGTCAGTACCTTTGTGTGCCAGGCCTGCGGCACGGGCTGGACCTACCGCGACGGGAAGAACGTCGATGCGCAGGGCTGGCAGCTGGCGCCGCAGCAGGCGCCGGTCCCGGACCTTCAATGATGCAGGCACGCGCCCGCATCGACACGGCGCCATAGCACCACACCAACAGGCCCCGCAAGCCCAGTAGCTGGCAATCACCACCACTGCCGCGTCGTTCACGCGAGACAGCGGCGCGCGTCACGCCACGCGGCAACCTTTCAGGAACAGGATGATCCAGCGTATCGGACTATTTTTCACCGTCAGCCTGCTGCGCTTGCTCGCCGCCCTGCCCTATGGCGTGTGCGCCCGCATCGGCATGGGCCTGGGCGCCCTGCTCTATCGCATTCCAAGCCGGCGCCGCAGCGTCGTGCAGACCAACCTGCGGCTTTGCTTCCCCGACCAGAGCGAAGCGCATCGACATGCCCTGGGGCAGGCGCATTTCAGCCACGTGATTCGAAGCTACCTGGAACGCGGCGTGCAATGGTATGGCTGCGCCGGCAAGCTCAATGAGCTGGTCGAACTGGAGTCCGCCATCGAGCTCGGCAACACCGAGGCCGGCCCGACCATCTTCCTGGGATTCCATTTCGTGGCGATCGAGGCCGGCTGCATGTTCTACTCGATCAAGCATCCGGTGGCCTCGCTCTACTCGAAGATGTCGAACCCGTTGCTGGAACAACTCGCCAAGCAGCAGCGCGGCAGGTTCGGCACGGAGATGATCCCGCGCAATGGCAGCGTGCGCCAGGCCTTGCGCGCGCTCAAGTCGGGCACGCCGCTGATGCTCGCGGCGGACATGGATTTTGGCTTGCGCGATTCGGTATTCGTGCCGTTTTTCAACGTCCCCGCTTGCACGCTCACCTCGGTGTCGCGTCTCGCCGCGCTCAGCGGCGCGCGCGTCGTGCCCTTCACCACCACTGTCCTGCCTGGCTACCGCGGCTACAAGCTGAAGATATTCGATGCGCTGGCGGGCTACCCCTGCGGCGACGAGAAGGTCGACGCGCTGCGCATGAACGCGTTCCTGGAGCAGCAGGTCCGCGCCATGCCGGAGCAATACTACTGGGTGCATCGCCGCTTCAAGCACCGCCCCGAGGGCGAAGCGCCTGTCTACTAAGATGCCTGGAGCGGCGCGAGCGCGCCGCCCACTTTCCCTTCAGCCTTCGTAGCCATCCAGGCCCACGCGATAGAGCGTGGCGCCCACCGTCTCCAGCAGCGCACGCGCCGCATCGGAAAACGGCTCGCTGGCAAGCAGCGCGGCCAGGCCGGCCACGGCGTCGTCCACCGATAGCTCCACCGTGTCGTCGTTGGCGATGCGCTCGAAGGTGCTGATCACTACTGTCGGATCCATCCAGATTCCCCTGCAAAAGTCGAACTCTGCCCCCCGGGCCTGATGCCCAGGCTAGCAAGCTGCGCGCATGGTAGCACCCCGGCGCGGCCTGTCAGCGCTTTGGCGGCAAGGCGCGAAGGCGGCGATTCACTTCCAGCAGTGTGTCGCAATCGTCGCCTCGGTTGGCGCTGCGCTTGCGGATATAGTCGGTGATGGCCAGCAGCGGACGCTTGCGTTCGTTGCATGTTGCCCACGCAAGGTCAGCACAAGGCACTTCCACCTCCTTGACCAGGCTGTCGCGCACGATGGCGAGCAGATCCCCGCACTGCGCCACTTCGACCGCAGATGCCGCCTCCGTCTCCTCGGCAAAGGCATGGCCTGCCGGCAAGCCGAGCGTCACCGCTGTGAACACGACAAGACGAAAGCAAAAGTGCCTCGCGCGCGCGAGCTTGTCGTGCGCGGCGGATCTGCAGAGAACGGTGGCGATGGCACTGCATTTCTTACAAAACGCGGCCCGCATGGGTCGGAGAAAGTACAAGATGGCGTGTTCGGCGTGTTCATGTTCGGTAACGACAGGCCAGGGATCTGATCTGACGGCGGTAACCGCCAGCGCGTGACGGCCACGGGCAGAACGGTCTTGCCCTGGCCCCCATGCAGGATTCATTCCCTCAGCCGGCGCCCCCGCCCCGCACGCCTTCGGCATTCGTGCTACCGGCTTGCCGGCAACGCCGCCAGGCCATCCAGCAGCGCCTTGTGAAACGCCGTTGGATCCTGCATCTGCGGCGCGTGGCCCAGCGCCGGAAACTCCACCAGCCTGGCGTTCGGCAGCGCCTTCAAGGTGCGCTGCGCCAGCACCGGATAGTTGCCGACCTTCGCGCGGACCTCCGGCGGTGCCGCGTCCTTGGCGATGGCCGTAGTGTCCTTGTCGCCGATCAGCAGCAAGGTTGGCGTCTTCAGCGCGCCCAACTCGTACACGACCGGCTGCGTGAAGATCATGTCGTAGATCAGCGCGGAATTCCAGGCCACCTGCTGCTTGCCCGGGCCGCGGTTCATGCCTGCCAGCATCTGCACCCAGGGCTCGTACTCGGGGCGCCATGTGCCGACATAGTACGTAGCCTGTTCGTAGTTGCGGATCTTGTCGGCATTGGTGGCAAGCTCACGGGCATACCATTGATCCACCGACAAGGACGGCACGCCCAACGCCTTCCAGTCTTCCAGGCCGATCGGGTTGACGAGCGCGAGCCGCTCGGTTTGCTGCGGGTACATCAGCGCATAGCGCATCGCCAGCATGCCCCCCGTGGAATGCCCGATCACCGTCGCCTGCTGGATCCCGATGGATTCCAGCAAGGCGTGGGTGTTGCGCGCCAGTTGCTGGAAGCTGTATTGATAGTGCGCCGGCTTGCTGGATTTGCAGAAGCCGATCTGGTCCGGCGCAATGACGCGATACCCGGCCGTGCTGAGCACCTTGATCGTGTCCCCCCAGGTCGCCGCGCAGAAGTTCTTTCCATGTAGCAAGACCGCGGTGCGGCCATTGGCGCGCTCCGGCTTGATGTCCATGTAAGCCATCTGCATCGCCTCGCCTTGCGAGGTGAACGCGAACTGCTGCACCGGCGCCGGATAGTCGAAGCCCTCCAGCTCGGGGCCATACGCAGGCCCATCGTCGGCGGCAGCCAACGCGACGGGCGCGGTGGCAACGGCTGCCACTGTGAGCAAGGCAAGCAGGGATTGGCGATGAAACTTCATGACAGTGGTCTCAGCTGGTAAATAGACGGGACGGAAGGCGGCCTCACGCCGCCAGCCGCGCGCGCTCCGGCGGCGCGGCAAAGTCCAGCACCGGCCCCACCGGCACCACGCCGCTCGGATTGATGGAGCGGTGGCTTTCATAGTAGTGCCGCTTGATATGGTCGATATCGACCGTCGCCGCGATCCCCGGCAATTGGTAGATGTCGCGCGTAAAGCCAGACAGGTTCGGATAGTCGGCAATGCGCCGCAGGTTGCACTTGAAGTGCCCCACATAGACCGCGTCAAAGCGCACCAGCGTCGTGAACAGGCGGATGTCGGCCTCGGTAAGCTGATCGCCCAGCAGGAAGCGGCGCGTGGCGAGCCGCGCCTCGAGCCAGTCGAGCGTATCGAACAACGGCGTCACCGCCTCTTCATACGCGTCTTGCGTGGTGGCAAAGCCGGATTTGTAGACGCCGTTGTTGAGCGTGTCGTACACCCGTGCGTTGACTTCATCGATTTCCGCGCGCAGCGCTGCCGGATAGTAGTCGCCCGCCCTGGCGCCGACACCATCGAAGGCGGTGTTGAACATGCGGATGATCTCCGACGACTCGTTGCTGACGATGGTTCCCCGCTGCTTGTCCCACAGCACGGGCACGGTGACGCGCCCGGTGTAGTCGGGATCGGCGCTAGTGTAGACCTGGTGCAGGAGCCGCGCGCCGTTGACCGTGTCCGGCACGACGCCCGGGCCCTCGGCGAACGTCCACCCCTCGCCGAGCATCAGCCAGTGCACCGTGGAGACGCTGATCATGCCCTCCAGCCCCTTGAGCGTGCGCATGATCAGCGTGCGGTGCGCCCACGGGCAGGCCAGGCTCACGTACAGGTGATAGCGCCCGGCTTCGGCCTTGAAGCCACCGGTGCCGCTCTGGCCGGCGGCGCCATCGGGCGTCACCCAGTTGCGAAAGGCAGCGTCCTTGCGAACGAAGCGGCCGCCGGTGGATGCCGTGTCATACCAGCGGTCTTGCCATTTGCCGTTGACGAGCAGTCCCATGTCGATACTCCTTTTGATGTGGTGAGGTAGACGTCTTTAGTCGGCACTAGCGGGTTGCGACGGCGCGTCGATAAACTGAACGATAGCTGGAATGGTCTGCCCCGGCGCTTCTTCCATCAGCCAGTGCCCCGAGCCCTTGACGATCACGCCTTGCACATGGGTGGCGACGAGGCGTGCCTGGTCGATCAGGAAATTGCCCGAAGCCTTCTCGCCCGCCAGCACCAGCATGGGCATCGGCAGCGGGTGCTTTGCCAGCGCCGCGAAGTCTTCGGCATCCTGCGGGAACGCGCGGAAGAACTCGAATCCCGCGCGCATCCGGCCCGGCCTGGCGTAGTTGGCAGCATAGATCCGGCGATCTGCCTCCGGCACAGAGTGCTTCGGGTCAGCGGCGAAATCGTTCCAGAAGTGCTCAAAATAGGTGCGCTCGCGGCCCTTCACCAGCTTTTCCGGCGTATCGCCATAGAAGTTGAAGTGCCACTTGTCGCGCAGCAGCCAGACCTTTTGCCAGTCGCCCACGCCGGGCAGGAATGCATCCATCAGCGTAACGCTTTCCACTTCGTCCGGGTATTGCGCGGCGTAAGCGTACGCGACCATCAAGCCGATATCGTGGCCAACAATGTTGATCTTGCGGTAGCCGAGAGCCTGGACCATGGCGTGAATGTCCTGCGCCAGGATCTTCTTCTCGTAGCCCGACGCCGTCATCGCCGAGTCGCCCGCGCCGCGCAGGTCCGGTGCGATCACGGTACGCTTGTCGCCAAGCTTCGCCATCAGCGGCAGCCACATATGGCTGGATTCCGCGTAGCCATGCAATAGCACGACAGGCGTACCGCCGCCGCGCCCGGATTGCAGGTAATGCAAGGCGATGCCGTTCGCCTTGATCGTATGAGAGACGACGGCGGCGCCTGCGGCTTCGGCGCGCGGCGCAAGCGAGGCGAGCGCGCCGAACACCAGCAATACGGCGCCGGCGTGCCTTGCGATGCGATGAATGAGAGCCATGACTTTTCTCCGATGACAGTGCCATGGCTGGACGCATTGTCCTGGCCGACGGCGCTTGCAAACAAAAGGGGGTTCGGGAATCGGGTGATGCACTGTGACAAATATTGCGCCGGCACACATGTTTTGCCGTACGATTTTCCCGATGAACTCGTTCGACGGAGTTGAACATGTTGTCAGAAGACGAACTGGCCTTGCTGGAAGCCATCCGGGACAGCGGCAGCCTCTCGCGCGCGGCGGCGCGCCTGGGCAAGGCGCCATCGACCGTCTCCCACGCCGCCCGCCAACTGGAGGGCCGCTTTGACGCCCTGCTGTTCGACCGCCGCCGCTACCGCCTGCAACTCACCCCCGCCGGCCACCTGCTGGCCGAGGAGGCCGCACGCCTGATGCAGGACGTATCGCGCATGACCCAGCGCGTGCGCCAGGTGGCAAGCGGCTGGGAAGATCGCCTGTGGATCGTCACGGATGAAGTGCTCGAGTTCGAATTGCTGATGCCGGTGATCCGCAGCTTCGATGCGCTCAAATCCGGCGTGGCGCTGCGCCTGACCCACGAAGTCCTCAGCGGCACCTGGGAAGCGCTGCGCGACGGCCGCGCCGATGTGATCGTCGGCGCGACCAATGAGCCCCCCGCCATCCCCGGCCTGCGCTGGTTCGAGCTCGGCGTGGTCGAATGGGTCTTTGCCGTGGCGCCCCGCCACCCGCTTGCCAGCGTAGCCGAGCCGCTCACGCGCCAGCGCATCTCGGCGCACCGGGGCGTGGCCGTGGCGGATTCATCGCGCGGTACCGCAGGGCGGGCCTACGGGCTGGTCGGCGGACAAGCCTCGCTGGCGGTGCCGAGCATGCGCGCGAAGATCCTGGCGCAGCGCGAGGGGCTGGGCGTCGGCTGGCTGCCGCGGCACCGCGTGGCTTCGCTGCTCAAGCGTGGGGAGCTGGTGGAAAAGCGCACGGCCGATCCGCGCGAGCCCAACACGCTGTATGTGGCGTGGCGGGGCGACCATGAAGGCCGCGCGCTGGAATGGTGGCTGGACCAGTTTCGGCAGCCGCGGCTGGCGAAGCGCCTGGTGCAGGGCATGGATCTGTTTGCCTGAGCCGCGGCGCGGCGGGTGCTAAATGGCGACTCTCCGCGTCACGGTAAAGCAGAGACTGCGTGTTGCCGCAGCCAATTCCCAAAGGCGCGGCAAATCTCGAACTTCACGCTCGTGCCCGAGCTTCTCCTGGGGACAGCGCGGATCGCCACGCCGTCATCGAGGCTCGCACAACAAATGGCAAGACGCTTCGGCTTGCGGATCCTCGAGTGCCCGCTTGACCTGCCTCGATTCGCGGAGAATCTTCAGTGGCGGAAGTATCAGGAAGGCGACTCGGTTATCGTCTGGCTACGCAAGCTGCTGCGCGAGACCGCGGCGCAGATGCCGCCATCTGGCAGCCGACAGGATACGAAATACGTCAATTCAAGCCCGCGGAATTCCCCCAAAAAAAAACCCCTTAACCAGGGTAAGGGGCTTTTTCAACTTCTGGTGCGGAAGCAACCGCGAGATCAACCAGCGAAGTTCTTGCTGGCGAAGTCCCAGTTCACGACGTTCCAGAATGCCTCGACGTACTTCGGGCGGGCATTGCGGTAATCGATGTAGTAAGCATGCTCCCACACGTCGCAGGTCAGCAGCGGCTTGGCGTCGGTGGTCAGCGGGGTAGCGGCGTTGGAGGTCGAGACCAGGTCCAGCGAACCGTCGGCCTTCTTCACCAGCCAGGCCCAGCCCGAACCGAAGGTGCCGACCGCGGTCTTGGTGAATTCTTCCTTGAACTTGTCGAAGGAGCCGAACTTGGCGTTGATGGCATCAGCCAGCGCGCCGGTCGGTTGGCCGCCGCCGTTAGGCTTGAGCGAGTCCCAGTAGAAGGTGTGGTTCCACACCTGGGCAGCGTTGTTGAAGATGCCGCCGGAGGACTTCTTGACGATGTCTTCGAGCGTCGAGTTTTCGAACTCGGTGCCCTTGATCAGGTTGTTCAGGTTGGTGACGTAGGTCTGGTGGTGCTTGTCGTGGTGGAACTCCAGGGTCTCCTTGGAGATGTGCGGAGCGAGCGCATCATGAGCGTAAGGCAGCGGGGGGAGAGTATGTTCCATTGTTCTGTCTCTTTCTGTGGGGTTGAAGATCAGGAATTGTCGATTGTAGGGGACTTGCCATACCCGCGCAAACGCGGCAAACAAAGCCCCTTCGATCATATTAGTTTGATCGATATGCAAGCGCTGTCGGCGCCCCGCCGACGCGCGCCGGGCTTAGAGTTCCGCCAGCCTGGGCTGGACGCTGGCGAGGCTGGCATCGGCCACGCCTTCGGCCAGGTGGACCTCGATCACGGCGCCCGCGCGCAGCTCCGACGGCGAGCGCAAGGCGTGTCCGCGCTGGTCCAGCAGCACAGCGTAGCCGCGCTCCAGGGTACGCTGCGGCGCCAGCACCTCGAGCGTGCCGGCGGCGCGCTGCCAGCGCTGGCCGGCGCGCTCAACCTGGCGCTGCGTGGCGTCGCGCAGGCGCAGCGCGGTGCGGCGCAACTCGGCCTGGGCGAGGGCCAGGTCGGGGCGGCCGGCAGCCCAGCGCATGGCCAGCACCTGCTGGCGGTGCCGCTGGGCGGCCACGGTATCGCGCAGCGCGGAGCGCAGGTGACGCATGAGGTTGTCGACCTGCAGGCGGCGCTCCTGCAGCTGCGCTTGCGGGCTGCGCAGGCGGCGGGCCAGCCAGTCAAGGTTCTGGGCGCGCCGGTCGAGCTGGCGCTGCATGCACTGGGCCAGCGCGTCGCGCGCGCGGCTGGCTTGCAGCAGCATATGGCTGCGGTCCGGGCTGACCAGCTCGGCGGCGCCGGTGGGTGTGGGCGCGCGCACGTCGGCGACGAAGTCGGCGATGGTGAAATCGGTCTCGTGGCCCACGCCGGAGACCACCGGCACGGCGCAGCGCGCGATGGCCTGCGCCACGCTCTCCTCATTGAACGACCACAGGTCCTCGATGCTGCCGCCGCCGCGGCACAGGATCAACACATCGCATTCGTTGCGCTCGCTGGCGGTGTCGATCATGGCGGCGATCTTCGCCGCGGCGCCGGCGCCCTGTACCGGCACCGGGTAAACCACGACGGGCACATGCGGGGCGCGCCGGCGCAGGGTGCTGATCACGTCGCGCAGGGCCGCCGCCTGCAGCGAGGTGATCACGCCAATGGTGCGGGCGTGGACCGGCAGCGGCCGCTTGCGCTCGGGCGCGAACAGCCCGGCCTGCGAGAGCTTTTCCTTCAGGCGCAGGAATGCCTCGTACAGATTGCCAAGGCCGGCGCGGCGCATGCCCTCTACGCCGAGCTGCAACTCGCCGCGCGCCTCATACATGGATACGAGCGCCCGCACCTCGACTGCCTCGCCCTCGCGCGGCGTGAAGTCGACATGCTGGTTGCGCCCGCGGAACATCACGCAGCGGATCTGGGCGCGCGCGTCCTTGAGCGAGAAATACCAGTGGCCGCTGGCGGCGCGTGTGAAATTTGAGATTTCGCCCCGGACCCAGGTCAGAGGGAAACTACGTTCCAGTACCTGGGCGATCGCGTGGTTCAGCTCTCCGACGGGAATCGCCTCACGCGCCCCGGGAGGGGCCATAGGCTGGGTTTCACGCGAAAAGTTCAGCGGTTCTGACATGGCGCACGGCCGGGCAAGCGGCGTGGAATTGACATGTCCACAGCATAACTGGTCTGTCAAGCCTCTTGGGGTGGGGGAGGCAATAACCCCGCAAAGCCGCATGACTTGACACAAGCCTTTGATTCTTATGCGCTTTCGGCTGTCTTATTTTTTAGGCAATGTAAGCAAACCCCTTATGCGTCAAACACTTACCGGCTGCACCCCCGGCTTGTTCACAAAGTTATCCACAGGAACTCTGGACAACCTTGGGTAGAACGCGCTATCTGTGGAAAACTATTTCCCACCCGCCGGAAATGCCCATCCGGCGGCCAAAAGAGATCGCAAGGCCTCCTAACCGCGACTTGGCGTGGCCATGTCCTGTGCATGAGCACGGAGACTGGAAAACACCATGCAAATGGCTGTTGCCCATTTTTTAATCAGCATATGTGAAGCGCTTTTCAATCAATGACTTAAGTGGCTTCTCAGGTAGTTTTCCACAACCCGTCCACAAGACTGTCCCGGCGGAATGTGGAAAGGGGGAGACATGGCGGGATTTTTTCATTCACGGGGCGTCGGAGGCCCCCGCGAAGCCCATCTGGCGTGCCCTGCACATTATTTAGGCACCACGTATACCTACCTTTCCAATCAATGACTTAGCTTTCTTTTCAGACGTCTGTCCACAAACGGTCCACAGCACTGTCCTGTTTTAATGTGGATAGACCGGACTCCGATTTTGGGCGTTTCGCGTGCGTCCGGAGGATGCCCTCGTCACTCGCGGCTTGCCCGTTTTTTAAGCGACACACAATTTTTCCTTATTAATCAGTGACTTGACCGCCTTGTCAGCCCTCTGTCCACAATTCATCCACAGCACTGTCCCTGTTCCATGTGGACATCCCGGCAGTCGCCGCCTCCAGCGCCTCGCGCGTACGATGCGCGGCAGACACACCGCGATGCTGCGTCTTGCCCCGCCCGGTGCTGCGGGTTAGAGTGGCGCCTGATTTTTTCGAACATTTTCGAACATAGCCAGCGCGCGCACGGCCGCGGCGCCTGGCATGAGCACACAAGCCGTTGACTCGGGGTTCCACGTGTTTTCCATCATTCAAGCTGCCGGCTGGCCGATCTGGCCCTTGTTGCTCGCCTCGGTCATCGCCCTGGCGCTGATTGTCGAGCGTTTCCTCAGCCTGAAGCGCAGCAAGGTGCTGCCGCCCAAGCTGTACGACGAAGCCCTGTCGGTGGCGCACCAGCGCCGCGCCACGCCGGAGGTGGTCAACACGCTGGAGCAGAACTCCCCGCTGGGCCGCGTGCTGGCCGCTGGCCTGCGCCATGTGGTGCTGCAGCCCCATACGTCCCGCGATGCCGCCAAGGAAGTGGTCGAGGAAGCCGGGCGCGCGGTGGCGCACGAGCTGGAGCGCTACCTGAACGCACTAGGCACGATCGCCTCGGTGGCGCCGCTGATGGGCCTGCTGGGCACCGTGATCGGCATGATCGAGATCTTCGGCAGCCAGGGCGGCGCCGGCGCCAGCCCCGAGCAGCTGGCACATGGCATCTCGGTGGCGCTCTATAACACCGCCTTCGGCCTGATCATCGCGATTCCGGCACTGATCTTCTGGCGCTATTTCCGCCGGCGCGTGGACGACTACGTGGCCGAGCTGGAATTCCGCGCCACCGCCTTCCTGGACGCCATCCTGCCGCAGCGCCGCGCCTGATACGCCATGCACTTCCGATCCCGCCAGCGGCGTGAAGAACCGGAGATCAACCTCATCCCGTTGATCGACGTCCTGCTCGTGATCCTGATCTTCCTGATGATCACGACCACGTACTCGCGCTATACCGAGCTGCAGATCCAGCTGCCGACCGCCGACGCCGAAAAGGCGCAGCAGCGCCCCGGCGAGATCGTGGTATCCGTATCCGCCAAGGGTGTCTATTCGATCAACAAGCAGGTCATGGACCAGCAGGACGTGACCAGCCTGGCCCAGCGCCTGCGCGAAGTAGCCGGCCCGGCCGATGGCCAGCCGCCCGTGCTGATCGTCAATGCGGACGCACAGGCCACGCACCAGTCCGTGATCAACGTCATGGAAGCCGCCCGCTTGGCCGGGCTGCCCCGCCTGACCTTCGCCACGCAGAGCTCGCAGGCGCGCTGAGCGGCCCGGCGCGGGGATGCAATCCCCCGCCGCGAGCCGCACCTTGCGGCGGGCGCCGCAAGGTGCCCATAATGACCGGGTAGCTCGCTTGCGTTCCCCCGCCATGAGGCAATGAGGCGATGACGCCATCGTGCCGGCGCGCCGAGCTACCGTCCCCGGCCCCACCCCTGCTCTTTTCAACGCAGCCTTACCGCCCAGCCCTGCCTACCACGCCCATGCCCGCTCCCCGCAACGCCCTTGCCGACTTCGTGACCGCCCAGTGGCAACGCCGCGGCTGGTTCGCCTGGCTGATGCTGCCGCTGTCGTGGGTGTTCGGCCTGGTCAGCGGCTGGCGGCGCCTGGCATACCGGCGCGGCTGGTACAGCTCGACGCGCCTGCCAATGCCAGTGGTGGTGGTCGGCAACGTCACCGTGGGCGGCACCGGCAAGACCCCCGCGGTGATCGCGCTGGCCCATGCACTGGCCGAGTCCGGCCTGCGCCCGGGCGTGGTCTCGCGCGGCTACGGCGTCAAGCTCAAGCATCCGCGCCGGGTCAAGCCGACCTCGCAGGCCAAGGACGTGGGTGACGAGCCGCTCTTGATCGCGCGCGCCACCGACGTGCCGGTCTGGGTCTTCCCCGACCGGGCGCTGTGCGCGCAGACGATGCTGGTCTCGCATCCCGGCGTCAACGTGCTGCTGCTCGACGATGGCCTGCAGCACTACAAGCTGCAACGCGACTTCGAGATCGTGATGTTCGATTCGCGCATGGGCGGCAACGGCCTGCTGCTGCCAGCCGGCCCGCTGCGCGAATCGCTCTCGCGCCGTCGCGACGCCACCCTGATCAACGACCCGGACTTCCGCCCCAGCCCGGACCAGCCGGATGTCTATGGCATGCGCCTGGTGCTGGACGACGCCTGGCAACTGGCTGACCCGACCATGGCCAAGCCGCTGTCGGCATTTGCCGGGCAACGCGTGCTGGCCGCCGCCGGCATCGGCAACCCCGAGCGCTTCTTCGCCAGCCTGCGCGCAGCCGGCCTCGCGCCGGACACCATGCCCCTGCCGGACCACTATGACTTCGCCGAAGACCCGTTCGCCGGCGATCCTGTCGCGCAGGCGGCCAATGCGATCCTGATCACCGAGAAGGATGCCGTAAAATGCGAGCGCCTCAGTGACCCGCTGGACCCGCGGATCTGGGTCGTCCCCACCACGCCCGTGATCGACGCGGGCCTGATCGAAAAAATTCGCCGCGCCGTCGCCGCGCATGCCCAGGCCGCTCCCACAGCGCCGGGCGCCGCGACCGCCGCTGGCCACACCAAGGAAACCCGAGATGGACAACCGGCTGCTTGAAATCCTGGTCTGCCCGCTGTGCAAGAGCAAGCTGGAATATGACCGCGCCGCCCAGGAACTGATCTGCCAGGTCGACAAACTGGCCTATCCGATCCGCGACGGCATTCCCATCATGCTGGCCGATGAAGCACGCCAGACCGTGCCGGGCCGGCTGGTCTCGCCGGAATAAGCGGCTAGCACCATGTCGCTGCCCGCTTTTACCGTCGTCATCCCGGCGCGCCTGGCTTCCACCCGGCTGCCCAACAAGCCGCTGGCCGATATCGGCGGCAAGCCCATGATCGTGCGCGTGGCCGAGCGCGCCCATGCCTCGTCGGCGCAGCGCACGGTGGTCGCCACCGACGCGCCCGAAGTGGCGGCAGCCTGCGCGGCGCACGGCATCGAAGCCGTGATCACGCGTGCCGACCACCCCTCGGGCACCGACCGCCTGGCCGAAGTGGCTACCTTGCTAGGCCTGCCGGACGACGCCATCGTGGTCAATGTGCAGGGCGATGAGCCGCTGATCGAGCCCAGCCTGATCGACGAGGTGGCACTGCACCTGGCTCACCATGCCGATTGCGCCATCGCCACCGCCGCGCATCCGATCAGCGAGATTGCCGAGGTGTTCAACCCCAATGTGGTGAAAGTGGTGTGCGACGCCGCCGGCCGCGCGCTGTATTTCTCCCGCGCGCCGATCCCCTGGGCCCGCGACGCCTGGGCCGGCGTGCCGGCCGCGGCGGCAGCCACCGCCCAGGTGGCCTTGCCAGCCATGCCGGTACTGCGCCACATTGGCCTGTATGCTTACCGCGCCGGATTCCTGCGGCGCTTTCCCACGCTGGCGCTGTCGCCGGTGGAGCAGACGGAAGCGCTGGAGCAGTTGCGTGCGATGTGGCATGGCGAGCGCATCGGCGTGCTGGAAACAGCGGCTGTGCCCGCGCCTGGCGTTGACACGCAGGCCGACCTGGACCGCGTGCGTGCGCTGTGGGCGCAGGCCATGGCGCAGGAAGGCCCCTGAGAGCACTTGGCGACGGCCGCCGGCTGCGGCGGTCATCGCATGACTTACGACATAAGTCATGATAGATGTCACCGCAGCGGCAAGCCGATTTCGCGCCGCCTCATGGCATAATGCTTGACGATACAGAGCCGTCGGGCGCCCGGGCGCCCGGCCAAGGCTCGGTGGGGAGATGAAAAGTGAGCCCGACCGGTACCCGCCCGCCGCCAGCGGCAGAGGCGTCAGCGTGCCGGCCGTCAACAGACCAGACTCCGACCTGAGGCGCGCCGTCCCGACGGCGTTGGTAAGCCTCGCGTCAAGTTTCGGCGTTACCCTCCTTCCATTCCCCCTGCCATACAAGATTCAAAACTCTGAGGACCCGTAATGCGTTTGATCCTGTTGGGCGCGCCTGGCGCCGGCAAAGGCACGCAAGCCCAGTTCATCTGCGAGAAGTTCGGCATCCCCCAAATCTCCACCGGCGACATGCTGCGCGCCGCGGTGAAGGCTGGCACGCCGCTAGGCGTGGCCGCCAAGAAGGTGATGGACGCAGGTGGCCTGGTGTCGGACGACATCATCATCGGCCTGGTCAAGGACCGCCTGCAGGCGGCCGATTGCAAGGACGGCTATCTGTTCGATGGCTTCCCGCGCACCATTCCGCAGGCCGAGGCCATGAAAGAAGCCGGCGTGGCGATCGACTACGTGCTGGAAATCGACGTGCCGTTCGATGCCATCATCGAGCGCATGAGCGGGCGCCGCGTGCACGTGGCATCGGGCCGCACCTACCACGTCAAGTACAACCCGCCCAAGGTGGAAGGCGTGGACGACATCACCGGCGAAGCGCTGATCCAGCGCGACGACGACAAGGAAGAGACCGTCAAGAAGCGCCTCGACGTCTACTCCCAGCAAACCCGTCCGCTGGTGGATTACTACTCCAAGTGGGCCGCCAATGGCGACGCCACCGCCAAGGTAGCACCGCCGCAGTACCGCAAGATCGCGGGCGTTGGCAGCGTGGAAGACATCACTTCGCGTGTGTTCGAAGCACTGAAGTAAGCCGCGCGCCTCCGGCGCCGCAGGTGGAAAAGGCGACCCTCGGGTCGCCTTTTTTTATTGCCGCCACCATCCGCGGAGATAGCATCGCTGAATTGACGTTTACGTAAACGTTATGCCAACATGCCGTACCTGCTCCGCCAGAAAACCAAAAGACCACACATCCAAGCGAGGAAGACAAAGATGGAAATCCGCGACAACGTATTTATCGTCACCGGCGGCGCCTCCGGGCTCGGCGAGGGCAGCGCCCGCATGCTGGCCGCCGCGGGCGGCAAGGTGGTGATCGCCGACCTCAACGAAGCCGCCGGCACCGCGCTGGCCGCCGAGCTGGGCGGGAAGTTCGTGCGCTGCGACGTCAGCAGCGAGGCCGACGGGCAAGCCACCGTGGCGGCAGCCACCGCGCTGGGCCGCCTGGCCGGGCTGGTCAATTGCGCCGGCATTGCCACCGCCAACAAGACGGTGGGCAAGAACGGCCCGCACCCGCTCGACGCCTTCGACAAGACCATCCGCGTCAACCTGATCGGCACCTTCAACATGATCCGGCTGGCTGCCGCGGCCATGGTGCAGAACACGCCCGACGCGGAAGGCGAGCGTGGCGTGATCATCAACACGGCATCGGTGGCGGCCTTCGACGGCCAGATCGGGCAGGCCGCTTACGCGGCCTCCAAGGGTGGCGTGGTCGCCATGACGCTGGCCATCGCGCGCGACCTGTCGCGCGACGGCGTGCGCTGCATGACGATTGCCCCGGGGCTGTTCGAGACGCCGATGCTGCTGGGCATGCCGCAGGAAGTGCAGGACGCGCTCGGCAAGATGGTGCCGTTCCCGCCGCGCCTGGGCCGCCCGGCCGAGTACGCGAAGCTGGTGGGATCCATCATCACCAACCCCATGCTCAACGGCGAAGTGATCCGGCTCGACGGCGCCATCCGCATGCAGCCGAAGTAACGCCGTCCGGGCCGTTGCCGGCGGCTTTCACGCCGGCATCAGCATCACCAGCGTCAGGCCCGGCGCGGCGGCCGGCACCAGCGTGAGCTGCTCGAAATGCAACAGCCCGCGCAATGGATGCTGAAAGCCGCGGCGCCCGCCCTGCCGCTCTTCCACATCCTGCGACATCCAGTCAGCCCGGAACACCGGGCTCTGGGCAATGAGCCCCTCCACCAGCGCGCGCATCGGCGGATCGTCGGCATGGCGGATGCTGTGCGCGCGAAACTCCGACACCAGCCGTGCCGCCCGGTGCGGCCAGTCCTCCACCAAGGCCTGCAAACCCGGCGACAGGAACATGCTGCGCAGCAGGTTGCGGTCTTCGCTGGCGGGATCGAGCCAGCCCACGAACAGGTCGGCTGCGGCGGCATTCCAAGCCAGCGCGCTCCATTGCCGGTCAAGCAGGTAGGCCGGGCCGTTGATGGCCTCCACGCTGGCGAGGACGGCTGCTGGCGCGTGTTCGTCCTGCGCCTGCATAGGGTCGCGCCGGCCTGCCAGCTCGAACAGGTAGGCCCGTTCCGCGCGCGACAGCCGCAGTGCGCCGGCCAGGCTGGCCAGCGCGCGGGCCGATAGCGCCACCGGCCTGCCTTGTTCCAGCCACGTCACCCAGGTAGCGCTCAGGCCGGCGAGCTGCGCCAGCTCCTCGCGGCGCAAGCCCGGCGTGCGCCGCCGCCGGCCGGGTGCCAGGCCAACTTCGGCCGGGGCCAGGCGCTCGCGGTGCGCCCGCAGGAAGCGGCCCAGCACGGCTTCGCGCGTGAGTTCGTGTGGCTTGGCGGGATCGGGGGGCGCGTATTCTGTCATGGAGGGCTGAGCGGGCAATGCAGGTAGCCAGGCAAAAGCTCGAAAGCTCAAAAGCTGGTGCGTTTTATACCAGGATAAAACCCTGACTTGTACCGGGAAAACAGGCTGCTACAGTACGTCGAACCCGTTACGCGGGCAAGCCCCCGCCACCAATCCCCCGGTCACCAGAACCCACTAGCGGCCATTGCCGCCAGGAGAGCCACATGCAACAACAAGAACTCGTTGCCGCCCAGTTCGGCGCCACCGCCAGCGCCTACCTCACCAGCGCGGTCCACGCCCAGGGCGCGGACCTGCAGCAGCTTGCACAGGAACTGGCGGCGCTGCCGGCGGCGCGGGTGCTCGACCTGGGTTGCGGTGCGGGCCACGCCAGCTTTGCCGCAGCGGGGGTCGCAGCGCAAGTGACGGCTTACGATCTGTCGGCGGAAATGCTGGCGGTAGTGGAAGGCGCGGCGCGCGACAAGGGGCTGGCGAACATCCGTACCCGCCAGGGCGCCGCGGAATCGCTGCCCTTTGACGATGCCAGCTTCGACGCGGTGATCTCGCGCATGAGCGCGCACCACTGGCGCAACGTGCCGGCGGCGCTGGCGGAGATGTACCGGGTGCTCAAGCCGGACGGCAAGGTCGTGCTGATCGATATCGCCGGCTCGGATGACCCGCTGCCCGACACCTGGCTGCAAGCGGTGGAGTTGCTGCGCGATCCGTCGCATATCCGTGACTACACCGCTACCGAGTGGAAAGCGATGCTGGAGACTGCGGGCTTCACGGCCAGCGTTTCGCCTGCCTGGCGCATCGAACTGGAGTTCGCCACCTGGGTGCAGCGCATGCGCACGCCGCCCGTGGCGGTAGCCGCCATCCAGCACCTGTGGCAACTGGCACCGGCCGAAGTACGCGACCACTACCTCGTCAAGGCCGACGGGAGTTTTGCGCTGGAAGCGGTGATGGTCACGGCAACGCGCGCTTAAGCCGCTAAGCCGCTAAGCCGCTAAGCCGCTAAGCTGCTCAGCAGCCAAGCCAGGCGGGCGTCCGTCATTGCGCCATGGCCGGCTCGTCCGGCAATGGCAGGCTCTGCACCATCTGCCACACGGCGGCGGCAGAGGGCGACAAGGAGCGGTCCTCCCGGCAGACCATGACAATGCGCCGCTCCTCGCGCGGCGTGAGCGGCCGCCAGACCAGAGGAGACGCCGCCGGCAACGGCAGCGAGAACGAGGGCAGGACCGAAGCGCCGATGCCGGCCTCGACCATGCCAAACACGCTGGCCGAATGCCCCAGCTCCTGCACCACGCTGGGCGCCACGCCATGGCTGGCGAAAATGCGGTCGATCAGGGGCCGGCTGCCCGAGGCGAAATCCAGCAGCACCAGCGGCATGCCGTCCAGCGCGGACCACGGCACCGAGTCGGCATTGGCCAGCGGGTGATCGCGCCGGCACACAAAGCAAAACGGATCGGTCGCCAGCGGCGCGATGGTCAAGCCTTCATGCGCCAAAGGATCGATCAAGACGCCAAAGTCCACGGCCCCCGCGCGGATCTGCTCGAGGCCATCGGCCTGCACGTTGTCGCGCACGCTGAGGCGGATATCCGGATACTGGCGCGCGCAGGTCGACACATACAGCGGCATCAGCCGCGCGGAAATCGTGGGTGCACTGGCAATCACAACCCGGCCACGATAGCGCTCGCCAAGCTGGCGCGTTTCTTCCAGCGTATCGTCGAGCTGGCCAAGCAGGCGCTCGATGGCAGGCGCCAGGGCCTGGCCCGCGTCGGTCACCAGCACCTCCCGCGTGGTGCGGTCGAGCAAGCGCACGCCAAGTGCCTCTTCCAGCTCGGCAACGCCCCGGCTGACCGCGGGCTGCGTCAGGCCAACCGCGTCCGCGGCCCGGCTGAAACTGCCATGCCCGACCACGGCGAGGAAGACCCGCAACTGGCGCAATGTGTAATTCATGCGTCTATGAGATGAATGGATGCGATAAATGAATTTGCATTCTAGGCTTCGGTGGCGTCCAATGCTAGGCGAAACCCTTATCCAACCTTGCTGTCATGTCCGCCATCCTCTCACCCTTCAAGAAAATCTACGACCTGATCGACGGGTTCGTATTGATCATGCTGAGCGCCATCGGCATTGCGCTGCTGGCCCCGCAAATCGGCGCCGGCGACGGCCCGCTGCACCTGGGCATGGTCACCAACCTGGGCGTGGCCCTGGTGTTCTTCCTGCACGGCGCCGCGCTGTCGCGCGACAAGCTGGTGGCCGGCGCGCGCCACTGGCGCCTGCATGCCTTCGTGCAGAGCTTCACCTACATCGTCTTCCCGGTGGTCGGGCTGGCGTTGATGTTTGGCCTGCGCAACATGCTGCCTGCCGAGCTGCTGCTGGGCGTGTTCTACCTGTGCGCGCTGCCGTCCACCGTGTCGTCGTCCGTGGCGATGACCTCGATGGCGCGCGGCAACGTGCCCGGCGCAATCTTCAATGCCACCATCTCGGGCCTGATCGGCATGGCCGTCACGCCGCTGCTGATGGGCCTGGTGATCAGCGCCAGCGGCGCCTCGATGCCGCTGGGCAAGGCGCTGACCGGCGTGGCGCTGCAACTGCTGCTGCCGTTCGCGCTCGGCCAGCTGGCCCGCCCGCTGATCGGCAGCTGGCTGGCCAAGAAAAAGCAGATTACCAACAAGATCGACCGCGGCGTGATCGTGCTGATCGTGTATTCGTCGTTCTGCGACGCCACCGCCGCCGGCCTGTGGCACAAGTACAGCTGGGAAACCATCGGTGCCGTGATGGCGCTCGCCGCCGTGTTGCTGGTGGTGATCCTGGCCACCACCACCTTTACCGCGCGCCGCCTCGGCTTCTCGGTGGAAGATGAGATCACCGCGGTGTTCTGCGGCTCCAAGAAGAGCCTGGCCAATGGCATCCCGATGGCCAAGATCTTGTTTGCCGGCCACCCGGCGCTGGGCCTGCTGGTGCTGCCGCTGATGGTCTACCACCAGTTGCAACTGATCGTGTGCTCGGTGATTGCCTCGCGTTACGCCAGCCGCGACGCGCTGCCCGACGGGGCTACCGCCCGCGCCTGAGTCTCGGCGCGCGGCACGGCAAACGGAAAACGGCCGGCAACGATGTTGCCGGCCGTTTTGCTTTCAGGCGCCGCCGCTTACACCGACGGATTCTTCGCCAGCGGCGGATTGCGCGCGAAGTAGTTCTTGATGCCACGCAGGATGGCGTTGGCCAGTTGCTCCTGGTGGCTCTCGTCGTTGAGCTTGCGCTCTTCCTCGGGATTGCTGATGAAAGCGGTCTCGACCAGGATCGACGGGATATCCGGCGCCTTGAGCACGGCAAAGCCCGCCTGCTCCACGCTGCCTTTGTGCAGCCGGTTGACGCCGCCGATCTCCGCCAGCACGGCCTTGCCCACCTGCAAGCTGTCGTTGATCTGCGCGGTCGTGGACAAGTCCAGCAGCACCCGCGCCACCTGCGCATCCTTGTTGCCCATGTTGGCGCCGCCGATCAGGTCTGAGGCGTTCTCCTTGTTGGCCATCCAGCGCGCGGCGGTGCTGGACGCGCCGCGCTCGGACAAGGCGAACACCGAGGCGCCCTTGGCTTCCGGCGAGAGGAAAGCATCGGCGTGGATGGACACGAACAGGTCGGCCTGCACCCGGCGCGCCTTCTGCACGCGCACGTTGAGCGGCACGAAGAAGTCCGCGTCGCGCGTCATCATGGCGCGCATATTGGGCTGGGAGTCGATCTTGGCGCGCAGCCGCTGCGCGATCTGCAGCACCACGTCTTTCTCGCGCGAGCCGGACGCACCGGTGGCGCCGGGATCCTCGCCGCCATGGCCGGGATCGATCGCGACGGTCAGCAGGCGGCGCATCTTGAAGGAACGGTCCGCCGGCGGGTTGTTGGCAGGCAGGGCCGCAGGCGGGTTGTTCTGCGCCAGCGGCGGCGCCGACGGCACCGCTGGTGAGGAAGGTGCCGGCGGCCTGGGCTTGACGGCTGCCATCGGCGGCAGGGCCGGCACCGGGTTGGCGCCCTTGTCCTCGAACTTGCGCACCAGTGCGCCAATGGCGTCTTCCTCGCCGGAGGCGGGCGCGCCGGACACGCCGTCCGCGCCGGCCGGGGGCTGCGTGGCGGCAAACCTGCGCTGCTTGTCCTCGGTGTCGCGCACCAGCGTCCACAAGGGATCCGGCGGATTGACGGGGTACAGGTCAAACACCAGGCGATTGCGGTAACTGCCGATCGGCGCCAGCGTGAACACCTGCGGCGAGACGTTTTCCTTCAGGTCGAACACCAGCCGCACCACGCGCGGCCGGTTCTGGCCCACGCGCACGGTCTGGATATAAGGATCGTTGGAGGTGATCTTGGCCACCAGCTCGCGCAGGGTGGGCGAGAGATCGAGGCCATCGATGTCCACCACCAGCCGGTCGGGGCCGTGGATCATCTGGTGGACGGCGGCTAGCGGCTCATCGGATTCGATGGTGACGCGGGTGTATTCCTCGGCGGGCCAGACCCGCACCGCGACGATGCCGGCGCCAAAGGCGATCTGTGGCCCGGCCAGCGTGAGCACCACGCTGCCGGCGCCGGCCTTGAGGCACTGCGCCAGCCATTTGCGGCGGGCCAGCTGGATATCGTCGGGTCGGTCGGTGGCGAGTCGCTTGATCAGCATGCGCAAAGCAGGATAAGTCCAGTCTGAGTATAGGCACGAAGCGTAACGATACGGCGTTCGGCCGCGTCGTCGGCGTCGCTGATGTCCGATTGGAGCAACAAGTGAAGGTCCGGTTCCCCAAGCAAGCGCCCGGCTTTCTCCGGCCATTCCACCAGGCTCACGGCCGGTTCGGCAAAACAATCACGAAAACCGGCATCGGCCCACTCCTCCGGATCGGCGAATCGGTACAGGTCAAAGTGGTAGGCGGTCAGCGGCGAGCCATCGGCGCGCGTGACCGAATACGGCTCGCACAGCGTGTAGGTGGGGCTGCGCACCTTGCCCGCGTGGCCTAGCGCGCGCAGGATGGCGCGCGACAGCGTGGTCTTGCCGGCGCCAAGGTCACCCGAGAGCTGCAGGTGCACGGTCTGGGGCGGCAGGTTGCGCACGGCCTCGGCCAGCGCCGCGCCCAGCCGGGCGGTGGCCGCTTCGTCGGGCAGGTTGAGTGTGCGTTCTTGGAGCAGGGGCATTGCGTACAATTCGGGAATGATCGACCGAGCAGCCCAGGCGCCAACCGCCTCGCCCCCTCCCGCCAGCAGCGCCGCCCACGGGGCAGCGCCTGGCCTTGCGCCGCCCCTGGCGTCGTCCGTTGTGCATGCAGGCACGGACGACGCCGGGCTGGAGGCGCTGGTGGGCTCGATCCGGGCCTGGGGCACGGAACTCGGCTTCGATGCGCTCAGCATTGCCGACGTGGATCTGAGCCGGGCTGAAGCAGGATTGTTGGCGTGGCTGGCGCAGGGCTACCACGGCGACATGGATTATATGGCGAACCACGGCTTGCGGCGCGCCCGTCCCGCCGAACTCGTGCCCGGCACGGTGCGCGCCATCGTGGCACGCATGCCGTACCTGCCCGCCGCGCTCCCGCACGACTGGCGCGCCCATGAACTCGCCCGGCTCGACGACCCCGCCACCGCCGTGGTCTCGCTTTACGCGCGGGGCCGCGATTATCACAAGGTGCTGCGCAACCGCCTGCAGCAGCTCGCCAGCCGCATCGAAGCCGCCATCGGCCCGTTCGGCTATCGTGTGTTCACCGACTCGGCGCCGGTGATGGAGGTGGCGCTGGCCGCGCAGGGCGGGCTGGGCTGGCGCGGCAAGCACACGCTGCTGCTCGACCGCGATGGCGGCTCGATGTTCTTCCTCGGCGAGATCCTGGTCGATGTGCCCTTCCCCGCCGATGCGCCGGAGCCAGGCCACTGCGGCAATTGCCGCCGCTGCATCGATATCTGCCCGACCCAGGCCATCCTGGAGCCCTACCGGATCGACGCGCGCCGCTGCATCTCCTACCTGACCATCGAGCACAAGGGCGCCATCCCCGAGGCACTGCGCGCGCCAATGGGCAACCGCGTGTACGGCTGCGACGACTGCCAGCTGGCGTGCCCGTGGAACAAGTTCGCCCACCGCGCCACGCTGCCGGACTTCGACGTGCGCAATGGCTTCGACGCGCCCGACATGGCCGAGCTGTTCGGCTGGACGGAGGCGCAATTCAACCAGCGGCTGGAAGGCAGCCCGATCCGCCGCATCGGCCATGAACGCTGGCTGCGCAACCTGGCGGTGGGGCTGGGCAACAGCCTGCGCGCGGCGATGGCCAGCGGCGACACGGCGCTGGCCACGCGCATCCGCGCGGCGCTCGGCGCGCGCCAGGCCGAGGCCAGCCCGCTGGTGCGCGAGCATATCGACTGGGCGCTGGCCCACGCGCCCGCTAACTGACGAGTTAACTGACCAGAGACAGCCAGAACGGCGTGGTGACGATGGCCGCCACGGTCATCACCGAGATCGTCGCCGCCACCATCGGCCCGTTGCCGCCCATGCGCACGGCCAGGATATACGCGCTCGAGGCCGTCGGCAGCGAGGCGAACAGCACCGCGATCTGCGACTGCAGCTCGGTCAGCGGCAGCATGCGCCCCACTGCCCAGGCAAAGCAGGGCATGGCCACCAGCTTGACGCCGCTCCACCATGCCACCGGCCCGACCGCCCCCGTCACCCCGCTCATCTGCAGGCCCGCGCCGACCGTCATCAGCCCCAGCGCGGTGGACGCGGAGCCCAGCCGGGCCAGCGTCATGCCCACCACCTCGGGCGGGTGCAGGCCCACCAGGTTGGTCAGCAAGCCCCCTGCGGTGGCGAGGATCAGCGGGTTGCGCGCCAGCTCGCGCCACAGGCGGGTCTCGCCGTGACGGGCCAGCGCCCATACCGCGGCCACATTGCACAGCGGCACCGTGCAGCCGACGATCACCGCCATCATGGCCAGCCCCTCGCTGCCGCCCAGGCGCGCGGCCAGCGCCAGCCCGATATAGGAATTGAAGCGGAATGCAGTCTGCAGGCCGGAGGCGAAATCGAGCGGCGCCAGCCGCATCGTCCATTTGACGGCGTAGCCGCCCACCATGCCGAAGGCGGTGGTCAACAGCGCCAGGCCGAGCATGGCCGACGTGGAGGAGAAATCGAATTTGGCGCTGTTGGTGGACTGCAACAGCAGCGCGGGGAAGAGCACGAAGTACACCAGGCGCTCCACGCCGGCCCAGAACGCGCGGTCGAACGGGGAATAGCGCACCAGCAGCCAGCCGATCAGGATCAGGCTGAAATCCGGCACCAACAAGAGAGCAGAAGACATCGGTTGGTTCTAGTTATTGTGATGGCCGCTGCGCACGCCAAGTGCAGCCTAGGGCAGATACCAATTGGTATTGTTTCAGAAATCGCGGACTATGACACGTTCCGTCGTACCGCCCAGCCTTTATGTTTTCCCGTCGTACCCCGTTCGCGTGCGAACCGCTCGTCCGCCGCGCAAGCCTGCTGGCGCTCACCCTCTGCGTGGGCGCCGCCCTGGCTATGGCGCCGGAGCCCGCGCGCGCCAACGAAATCGAGGGCATGCGGATCGACGACGCCACCCGGGTCGGCGGCAAGGAGCTGCAGTTGAACGGCACCGGCCTGCGCTCGATGTTCATCATCAAGGGCTATGTGGCCGCCCTTTACCTGCCGGAGAAGGCGCGCAACGCGACCGTGGTGCTGGGCGCCCACGGCCCAAAGCGCCTGCAGATCCGGCCGCTGCGCGAGGTGCCATCCGATGCCTTTATCAAGGCCCTGAACGAAGGGATCCGCGAAAACCACAGCGAGGTCCAGTTCCAGAGGCTGTCCGAGCGCCTGCTCCAACTGCGCCAGGCCATGGAGCAGATGGGCACCGCCCGCAAGGGCGATGTGATCAATTTTGACTTTTCGCCCGATGGCGGCACCGTGATCGCCATCAACGGCACGCCGCGCGGCAAGCCGATCCCGGGCGAGGATTTCTACCAGGCCGTGCTGCGCATCTTCCTTGGCGACCATCCGGTCGACCGGGATCTCAAGCGCGGGCTCCTGGGCGGTTAGCCCCCGGGCGGCCTCCAGGCCCGCCCGCCAGAACTCACGCCGCCGGCTTCAAAGCCCCGCCACCGCGGATGCGTCGCCGGCGTTCTTTACCTTGGGCGGATATCCCCGCCCGGTCCTTTGACGGGAGACACGATCTCATGCAAACCAGCAAAATCGCCCTGGCCCTAGGCCTGGCAGCAGCGGCCTCCGTGGCGCAGGCGCAAAGCTTCCCGACCAAGCCGATCCGGCTGATCATCCCGTTTGCGCCCGGCGGCACGACGGACATCGTGGGCCGCGGCGCGGCCGACCAGATGAGCCGCATCCTGGGCCAGCCCGTAGTGGTGGAAAACCGCGCCGGCGGGGGCGGCTCGATCGGCGCCGACGCCATCGCCAAGGCCGCGCCCGATGGCTACACCATCGGCATTTCCACGGTCTCCACCATGGCGGTCAACCCGGCCTGCAACCCCAAGCTGTCGTACGACCCGATCAAGGACTTCAAGCCCGTCACCAACCTGGCCAACGTGGCCAACGTCATCGCGGTCAACCCGAACTTCCCGGCCAAGGACTACAAGGAGTTCCTGGCCGTGCTCAAGGCCAACCCGGGCAAGTATTCGTACGCGACCTCCGGCACCTGCGCCTTCGGCCACATGCTGGGCGAGCAGTTCAAGGTCTCGACCAAGACCTTCATGGTCCATATCCCCTACCGCGGCGCGGGCCCGGCGCTGAACGACGTGCTGGCCGGCCAGGTGCCGATCATGGTCGACAACCTGCCCTCCTCGATGCCCTACATCAAGGCCGGCAAGCTGCGCCCGATCGTGGTGGCCTGGAACAAGCGCCTCGACTCCCTGCCGAACGTGCCGACCTTCGGCGAGCTCGGCCTGAAGGAGCCGAACGACCCGGCCTGGTACGGCCTGGTGGCCCCGGCCGGCACGCCTGACGAAGTCATCAAGAAGCTGAACGAAGCCGCGGTCAAGGCACTGCAGGACAAGGACTTCCAGCAGCGCCTGCGCACTGCCGGCGCGGAACCTTCGGGCAACACCCCGGCAGAGCATGCGGCGGAGATCAAGAAGGAATTCGAGAAGATGAAGACGCTGGTGAAGGTGCAGAACATCAAGCTGGAGCAGTGATCTCGGTGTCAAACCCGCGTCACTAGCCGAAGCCGGCGAGCGGGCCAAAGCCGCGCGCCATGACGACGGCTCTCCCTCTCCCCTCATGGGGAGAGGGCCGGGGAGAGGGGTGGCTTAGCTAGGAGCCACTTGAAACGAAGCCCGCGGTGTTTTCCAGCACGACGGCGTAACGAGCGCCCGCCCTCTCCCCCAGCCCCTCTCCCGCACGCGGGAGAGGGGTGCATGGCAGCGAACACGGCAGGGAGCACGGCAACGCCGATCCAACGCGATCAGCCCAAAGAGGCCAAAACCACCGCCTCCCCCAGCAGCACACTCACCTCAGCCGCCGTCGGCGAATACGCCCCCGCACGCGTGGCCGCCACCGCCGCGGTAGCGGCAGCCCATCGCGCCTGCCGCGCCAGCGTCGCCTCGGGGTCCAGCAGCAATCCCGCCATCCATCCGCCCATTGCAGCGTCGCCGCAGCCAACGGTATCCACCACATCGACGGCGAAAACCGGCTGCTCACAAGCACCATCCCCGTGCAACAGCGTCATGCCGTCCGCGCCGCGCGTCAGCAGCACGCGTGCCTGCGGCGCCAGCGCCCTGAGCGCGGCAAGCGCGGCGTGTTCGTCCAGTGCGGGGTACAGGCCGCGCAGGTCTTCGTCCGATACCTTGATGTAGTCGGCCAGGCCAGCCATATGCGCAAAGACGGCCTGATACTCCGGCGCGCGCATGGGCGTGCGGAAGTTGGGATCGAAGGCGATGCGCTTGCCCGCGGCGCTGGCCTGCGTGGCTTCCGTGCACAGGCGCGCGGCGAGCGGCTGGCGCGCGAGGCTGAGCGAGCCGAAGTGCACGGTGCGCGCGGCCTGGCGCCAGCCCGCCGGCAAGCGCTCGGGATCGAAGTAGAGGTCGGCGCTGTCGTCGCCGACGAAGAAGTACTGCGGCGGGTGCTGCGCGCCGACAAACGCCAGCAGCGGCGAGCGCTCCACGCGCTGCAGGAAGCGCAGGTCCAGGCCGGCCTCGGCACTGGCCTCGGCTAGCTGGTCGCCCAGCGTGTCGGCGCTGATCGCCCCGGCAAAGGCGGTGGGCACGCCCAGCCGCGCGCCCACGCGGGCCACATTCCAGCACGAGCCGCCGGGCAGGCCGAGCCAGTCCTGCCCGCCCTGGTGGACCATATCGGTCAATGCCTCGCCGAAGACGACGTAGGCTGGCCATGATGTCGTTGTCATTGCATCCTCTTTCTCGTATTTCCCAGTGCGTGCGCTGCCGCGCGTCAGCCTTGCCAGGCCGATGCAGCGGCCAATGCGCGCCGGATCAGGCCGGCGGTGGAAGCATCATGCGGGCGGGCTGGCCCGCCGTCGAGCTCGCAGGCGATCGGCGCGGCAAGCTGCTTGCCGAGCTCCACGCCCCACTGGTCGAACGAGTTGATATTCCACAGCACGCCCTGCACGAAGGTGCGGTGCTCCGAGAGCGCGATCAATGCGCCCAGGTGATACGGATCGAGCCGCTGCAGCAACAGCGTGTTGCTGGGGCGGTTGCCCTCGAACACCATGTGCGGCACCAGCGCTTCGTCCTGCACGCCGAGCGCCCTGACCTCTTGCGCGGTGCGCCCGCGCAGCAATGCCTCGCCTTGCGCAAAACAGTTGGCGAGCAGCTTGCCGTGGTGGCCCGGCATCGGGTGCACCGGCTCCAGCGCGGCGATGAAATCCACCGGCATCCAGTGCGAGCCCTGGTGCACCATCTGGAAGTAGGCGTGCTGTCCGTTGGTGCCGGTGGTGCCCCACACCACCGGCGCGGTGCCTTGCGCGGCGGCGGTGCCATCGAGCTGCACGGACTTGCCGTTGCTCTCCATCTCGAGCTGCTGCAAGAAGGCCGGCAGCAGTTCGAGCGGCTCGCAGTACGGCGCCACGCAGCGGCTGCCGGTGCCCAGGAAGCTGCGATACCACACGTCGAGCAGGCCGAGGATCATCGGCATGTTTTGCGGCGCGTCGGCCTCGGCAAAATGCCGGTCCATGGCGCGGGCGCCGTCGAGCAACTGGCGAAAGCGCGCAAAGCCAACAGCCAGCGCAATCGACAACCCCACCGCGGACCACAGCGAGAAGCGCCCGCCCACCCAGTCCCAGAACGGGAACATATTGGCGGGGTCGATACCGAACGCGGCCACCGCTTGCCGGTTGGTGGAAACCGCGACGAAGTGGCTGGCCAACTGTGCCTGCGGCACGCCGTGGCGCAGGAACCAGGTGCACGCGGTGTGCGCGTTGGCCATGGTCTCCAGCGTGGTGAAGGTCTTGGAGCAAACCACCACCAGCGTGCTGGCGGCGTCCAGCCGCGCGAGCACGGCGGCCAGATCGCTGCCATCCACATTGGCGACAAAATGCAGGCGCGGCCCTTCGGTGTCCAGGTGCGCGAGCGCGCGGCAGACCATGCGCGGGCCGAGGTCCGAGCCGCCGATGCCGATATTGATCACGTCGGTGATCCGGCGGCCATTCCAGCCGCGCCACGTGCCGCCGCGCACCGCGTCGGCAAAACGCTCCATCTGAGAGAGCACCGCAGCCACGTCGTCGGCCACCGCCACGCCCTGCGCGTGAAAGCCGTCCTGCGGCCACGCGCGCAGCGCCATATGCAGCGCGGCGCGGCGCTCAGTGGTGTTGACGGCTTCGCCGCGGTACATGGCATCGCGCCGCGCGCTCACGCCGGCCTCGTCGGCCAGCGCGAAGAGCAGCGCCATGGTGGTGTCGGTGACACGGTTCTTGGCGTAGTCCAGCGTCAGGCCAGCCGCCTCGGCCACGAAGCCGGCGCTACGGGCTTCGCCCTGCTGGCCGTCGAACCAGTCGCGCAGGTGAGCATGGCGAATGGTTTGCGCATGCGCTTGCAGCCGCTGCCAGGTCGGCAGGGAACGAGACCTTTCGGACCTCGGGGACGTCGGGGACACCGGGAACATCGCGGACATCGAATCAACTCCTGTACTCGCCGCCGCGCGGGCAACTGCTGGCGCGGCGCCATGCTTCAGACTGGCTTCACAAGGCGTCTTACAGACGTCTCACAGAGACCTCACAGCTCTTCATGCCACACCGCGCCATCGCGCGAGGGCAGCGCGCTCGACGCCGCCGGCCCCCAGGTGCCGGCGGTGTAGAGCTTGGGCGCGAGATTGCTCTGCGCCCAGGCCTGCTGGATCGGCGCGACCCAGCGCCAGGCCTGTGCCTGCTCGTCGCGCCGCACGAACAGCCCGAGCCGCCCCCGGATCACGTCAAGCAGCAGCCGCTCGTAAGCGCCGGTCTTGCGCTCGTGGCGATTGCCCTGCCCGCGCGGCAGCATGCGTTGCAGGTCCAGCGTGGCGGGCTGCAGCGCCTGCGTGTCGCCGGGATGCTTGACCAGGAAATGCAGGCGGATGCTTTCCTCCGGCTGCAGGGTGATCACCAGCCGGTTGCCGGGCTCGTGGTCCAGCGGACGCGGGAACAGCGAATACGGCACGTCGCGGAACTGGATCACGATCTCGGCCAGGCGCGATTGCATGCGCTTGCCGGTGCGCAGGTAGAACGGCACGCCGGCCCAGCGCCAGTTGGCGATCTCCGCCTTGATCGCGACGAAGGTCTCGGTCTGGCTGTCGGGCGCGACGGCCGGCTCGTTCACATAGCCCGGCACGGCGTCGCCGGCCGCCGCGCCACGGCAGTATTGCCCGCGCACCACCTTCTCGGCGACCTCGTTCAACTCGATGGGCTTGAGCGCCTTGAGGATCTTCAGCTTCTCATCGCGGATCGCGTCCTCCGACAAGCTGGCAGGCGGCTCCATCGCCACCATGCACAGCAGTTGCAGCAGGTGGTTCTGCACCATGTCGCGCAGCGCGCCGATGCCGTCGTAGAATGCACCGCGCTTTTCCACGCCGATTTCCTCGGCGATGGTGATCTGCACGTCGCGCACCCATTCGCGCCGCCACAGCGGTTCGAACAGTACGTTGCCAAAGCGCATCGCCATCAGGTTCTGCACCGACTCCTTACCCAGGTAATGGTCGATGCGGTAGATCTGGTCTTCGGCGAAGTGTTGCGCCACCGCGGAGTTGATCGCGTCGGACGACGCCAGATCGTGGCCCAGCGGCTTTTCCAGCACGATGCGCACGCCCGCGTGGTTCAGGCCGGTGCGGGCCAGTTGCTCGCAGATCGGCACGAACAGGTGCGGGCCGGTGGCCAGGTAGAACACCACCACCGGCGCGGCGCGGGCACGGACCAGCTCGGCGAGTGCATCGAACCCCTCCGGCGCGTTGGCGTCCACCTGCAGGTAGAGGATGCGCGCGACAAAGGCCTGCCAGACTTCGGCCGCCGCGGCGGCCGGCAGCGCCGGACGCACCTTGGACTCCAGCATGGCCAGGTAGGCATCCTGGCCGAGCGGCTGGCTGCCGAGTGCGAGGATGCGCCCGCGCGGGTGCAGCGAGCCCACGCAGTGCGCGTCGAACAGCGCCGGCAGCAGCTTGCGTGTGGCCAGGTCGCCGGTGCCGCCGAACAGCACGAAGTCGAATTCGGGGACTGCGCCTACAGCATTGTTTGGCATGGTTTCACCAGTCGGATGGTCGGTTGGTAGGTTGGTAGGTTCATCGGCTATCAGGGAATTCGGTTGTAAGTTGAGCGCGGGCCGCCCGGCTAGCGCGGCGCCGCCCAGCCCTTGTACTCGTTCACATTGGCTCGCGTCACCAGTGTGGGCGGCAACAACACGGTGCGGTTTACGGGCGCCTGGCCATGCATCAGCCCCACGCCGATCTCCACCGCGGTGCGGGCGATGGCCCACGGGTCCTGGCTGGCCGAGGCCTGCACCAGCGTGTTGGCCTTGAGCGCGGCCTCGATATCGGGCGCGCCGTCGACAGACGCGATCAGGATGCCACGGCGGTTCAGCTGACGCGCGGCCAGGTCGGCGCCGACAGCCTGCGGGTCGTTGATGGTGAAGACCGCGTCGATCCTGGGGAAGCGGGTCAGGTAAAGCTGCATGACATTGAGACCGCCCTCGCGCGAGCCCTTGCCATCCTGGTCATCGGAGAGCACGTGGATGCCAGGGTGCTTGCCCAGCACCGTCTTGCAGCCCTTCACGCGATCCAGCACGGCAGACACCGGCGGGCCATTCTGGATGATGAGGTTCCCGCGCCCGCCCATCTGCTCGGCGAGGAAGGCGCAGGCCAGTTCGCCGGCCTGCGTGTTGTCGGTCTGCACGGTGGCGTCGGCGCCCGCCGCCGCCACGTCTACCGCCACCACCACGATGCCGGCCTTGCGGGCCTTCTTCACCGCGGGCTCGATGGCGCGCGCGTCGGCCGCGTTGATCAGGATCAGGTCCACCTTCGACACGATAAAGCTATCGATATGCGAGAACTGCTTGTTGAGGTCATAGTCGGCGGACAGCACCGTGACCTTGGCATCCGGGTTGATCTTCTTGGCGGCGGCTTCGGCGCCGTGCGCCAGCGCGACGAAGTACGGGTTGCCGAGCGAGCCGAGCGTGACGCCGACTTTTTTCAGCGGCCGTTGCGCGGCCGCGCCCGCCGATGCGGCGTCGGGCGCGCTCTGTGCGGCTGCGCCGGCGCACAGCAGGCTCATTGCCGCCATCGCCAGTGCCGCCAGGTATTGCTTGGACATATCGTGTCTCCAGTAGCCGGTGGTCAGGTCACGCACGCCTCACGTGCGCGCCGAGCCCTTGCGGCGATAGCTGTCGAGCGCCACCGCGCCAATGATCACCAGCCCCTTGATGATGTATTGCCAGATATCGGACACGCCCAGCAGCACCAGTCCGTTGGACAGCACCGCGATGATCAGCGCCCCGACCAGCGTGCCGACGATGGAGCCGGTGCCGCCCACAAAGCTGGTGCCGCCCAGGATGACCGCGGCGATGGCATCGAGCTCGTACGACTGGCCAAGCTGCAGCCCGTTGGCCGCGTACAGGCGCGCGGAAGACATCACGCCGCCCAGCCCCGCCAGCAGCCCGGACACCGCGTACACGAACAGCAGCACGACCCACACCTTGATGCCGGACAGGCGCGCCGCCTCGGCATTGCCGCCCACCGCGTAGATCTGCAAGCCCAGCACGGTACGGCGCAGCACAAACCACGACACCGCCACCACGGCAAAGGCGATGATCACCAGCCAGGGCACGCCCAATACTTCGCCGTTGCCGATAAAGGCAAAGCCGATATCCGGGTTGTAGATC
Organism: Cupriavidus sp. UME77; assembly: GCF_014170355.1. Lineage (NCBI taxonomy): Bacteria > Pseudomonadati > Pseudomonadota > Betaproteobacteria > Burkholderiales > Burkholderiaceae > Cupriavidus > Cupriavidus sp. UME77. The sequence goes on along the minus strand of NZ_LZZU01000014.1, from coordinate 35,052 downwards.
GTGCTGTCGTTGCCGACCAGCCGCGCCAGCCCGCGCACCGCCGTCAGCGTGCCCAGTGTGACGATGAACGGCGGCAGTTTCATGAAAGCGACCAGCGCGCCGTTGACGATGCCGAACAGCAGGCCGCACAAAAGCGCGGCCGGCACGCTCAGCATGCCGAGCTGCGGCATCAGCGACACCAGCATCGCCACCACCGCCGAGATCGACAGGATGGAGCCCACCGACAAATCGATGCCGCCGGTCAGGATCACGAAGGTCATGCCCGCGGCCAGCACCATGTTGATGGAGGCTTGCTGCGCAATGATCGACAGGTTCTGCCAGCCGGCGAAGTTCTCGGTCAGCACCGAGAAGCCGACGCACAGCAGCACCAGCACGGGCAGCATGCCAAGCGCGCGCAGGCGCTCCTGGGTGGTGAGGCGGCCAAGGGTGGCCGCGGGCAATGCAGCGCCAGTGGAAGCGGCGGGACGCGTAATGGATTCATGCATGGTTGTCTCCTGCGCCGGCGGCTGCGCAACGTTGCGGGCCGGCGTCGATGGTTCTGTCTCTTGCGGGCGGCGCACAGGCTGCGCCCTGCCTCACTGCAGCGTGATGCCGGTTGCGTGGCCGGCGGCAGCGTGCGGCCGCGCAGCCCACGCGGGCGCCGGCTGCGCGGCCGCGCCGGTGGCCAGCGCGATGATGCGTTCCTGAGTCTCGGCCGCGCTGCCGGCGGGGCGCACCTCGCCGGCCAGCACGCCCTCGCGCATGACCAGCACGCGGTCGCACAGGCCCACCACTTCGGGCAGCTCGCTGGAGATCATCAGGATCGCCACGCCGCTCTGGGCCAGCGCGTTGATCAGCCGGTAGATCTCCGACTTGGCGCCGATGTCCACGCCACGCGTGGGCTCATCCAGGATCAGCACGCGCGGCTGGATTTCCAGCAGCCGCGACAGCATCACCTTCTGCTGGTTGCCGCCGGACAGCGCGCCCACGTTGACCTGCGCATGCGCCACGCGGATGCCCAGCGTGTCGATGGCCTCGGCCGTGCGGCGGCGCGCGGCGCGCCGGTTCAGGCGGCCCAGGCCTAGTGCGTCGCGCGCGGCCACGATCAGGTTGATGTTCTCGTGCACGCTCTGGTCCAGGAACAAGCCCTGCAGCTTGCGGTCTTCGGTCAGGTAGGCAATGCCGGCATCGATGGCCTGGCGCGGGCCGCCGGCCGGTAGCGTGACCAGCCCGCCGGCGCCGGCCGGGTTGGCCGGGTCGGCAATCCGGACCTCGCCGCGCGTGCGCACGTCGGCGCCGAAGACCAGCCGCGCCAGCTCCGTGCGGCCCGCGCCGACCAGGCCCGCCAGCCCCAGCACCTCGCCGGCGCGCAGGTCAAAGCTGCAGCCCCTGACGCGCCGGCCATCGGCGACGTCGCGCACGGACAGCATCACCTCGCGCTCGACCGCCTGGCCGTGCGTCTTGGTGTAAAAGCCTGACAGGTCGCGCCCCACCATCATCTTGACCAGCGCCGCCTGCGACAGGTGCGCGCGGTCCAGCGTGCCGACGAAGCAGCCGTCGCGCAACACGGTCACGCGATCGGCCAGCTCATCGATCTCGGCCATGCGGTGGCTGATATAGAGAATCGCCATGCCTTCGCCGCGCAACTGGCGGATCAGCGCGAACAGGCGATCCGTCTCGTGCGTGGACAGCGGCGTGGTGGGCTCGTCCATCACCAGGATGCGCGCCTCGAAGTGCACGGCCCGTGCGATCTCCACCAGTTGGCGCTGCGCGATCGACAGGCTCGCCACGTTCGCCGCGGGCGAGAAATCCGCGCCGAGCCTGGCCAGCGTGGGCGCGCAGGCGCGCACCATGTCGCCGCGCGCCACCAGCCCGCGCCGCTGCAGGGCGCGGCCCAGGTAGATGTTCTCGGCCACGCTCAGGTTGGGCGCCAGGCTCAGCTCCTGGTAGATCACCGCCACGCCAAGGTCGCGCGCCGATTGCGGCCCATCGATCTGCACCCGTTGCCCGCCGATATGGCATTCGCCGCCGGGGTCCGCGGTGTAGGCGCCGGACAGGATCTTCATCAGCGTCGACTTGCCGGCGCCGTTCTCGCCCATCAGGGCGTGGACCTCGCCGGCGTAGGCCGTGAGCTCGACGTTGCGCAGCGCGCGCACGCCGGGGAAGGTCTTGCAGATATTGCGCAGCGCCAGCAGCGGCGCCTTGGTGGACGTATCGGACAAAGCAGCCGAAGTTGCTGAAATAGCCGAAGCGGACAGATCAGACGATGGCATGGTTGGCCTCCGGAATCATGGCGGATGCGCCTTTGAGCATGTCGGCCCGCGGCGAGAAATTCATGAACATCGGCAGCGAGGCGGCACCGACCGCGCCGGCGTTGGCGCCAAAGCAGCCACGCACCACGCGTGGCGCTCGCCGTGCCTCGGGCGCGCCGTCGTCCAGTTCGCCTTGCAGGCGCTCGATCAGCGCCTGCACCAGGCCACCGTCGATATCGGCGTCAAGGATGATCAGCGGCACGTCGAGCACCGCCAGCGCGGATTGCATGGCGGGCGCCAGCGCATCGATGCAGTCGTCCAGCCACTGCGCCACCGCCGGGTGCTGGACGCGCACCTGCGCTTCCAGGTCGGCGTGGCCGTCGATGGCCACGCCGTGGTAGCGCAGGTGGCGCGTCAGCGCGTTGAGCGAGGCGCGCGCCAGCAGGATGTCGCGCCGCTTGCCAGTGCGCGGCGCGGAGGCCAGGGTGCTGGGCTGCACCGGCATCATGCCGATGTCGCCGGCATTGCCCGACACGCCGCGCACGCAGTCACCGTTGAGCGCCACGCCGCCGCCGATGGCCGGGCCGACGAAGACATAGAGGAAGCTCTGCGCGTGATGGCTGCCGTAGAACAGCTCGGCCACGGCGGCGGCGGTGCCGTCGTTCTCGCCAAACACCGGCAGGCCGGTGGCATCCGACAGCGCCGCGGCAAAGTCCACGGCATCCCAGGCGCGGAAGGTGGCCTGCGATGCCTCGTCCTGCAGGTCCAGCTCGCGCAGCCAGGCGCCCAGGTTGTAAGGCTGGGCCACGCCGATGCCAAGCAGGCGCTTGCGCTCGGCCGGCGTGAGCAGCGCGCGCAGTTCGGCCACGTCTTCGCGCACCAGCGCCAGTGCTTGCTCCGGGTGGGGCAGGACCATCTGGTGGGCACGGCTGGCGAGGATCTCGCCGCCAAAGTCCACCATCACGCACTCGATGCTGCCGCGGTCCAGCCGGACCCCGATGCCGAACGCGCCCTTGGGCTGCAGGCGGATCAGGCTGGCCGGCTGGCCGCGCTGCCCGTCCTGGCGGCGGCCGGCCACATGGATCAGGCCATCCTCGGTGAGCGTCTGCACGATGCTGCCCACTGCCGTGTTGGTGAGCTGCGCGATGCGGGCGAGATCCGCCTTGGACGCCTCCCCGGCATGCCGCAGCGCCAGCAGCAGGGCACGCTCGTTGTACAGCCGCAAACTGGCGGAATTCACGCCGCGGCCGGCCTTGGCACTGTTCATGTCGTCTCCGAATGCTGTTATGAGTGCCGCCTGCGTCATGTTACGCACCGGGTGGCGGCGGTGGTGCGCCTGGCTGCGGCATTAATTAATTCATATTGAATTAAATAATAAGCGAGACCAGAACTCAAGGAAGGGGAAACCCCAGTCAAACTGGTTGCATGGCCCCTGGCGATGCGCCCCGCACGCCACCGCGCATCCCGGCGCCGCCGCCATGCTCTAAAATCCAGGCTCGCGCTTCCCACCCCTGCCATGGACTCCATCTTCGACGCCATCCTCCCAGCCCCTTTCGGCAAGATCGGCGTGCGCACCGACGGCGAATTCGTCCGCGAGATCGTCTACCTGCCCGCGAGCATGCGGCTCGTCGAGCCGGCCAACGCGGTCACGCAACGCCTGGCGCGGCAGCTGGAGGCCTACTACGCCGATCCGGATGCACGCTTCGATATTGCGCTGGCGCCGGTCGGCAGCGCGTTCCAGCGCCGGGTCTGGCAAGCGATCTCGAACGTGCCGCGTGGCAAGGTCACCACCTATGGCGCGGTGGCGCGGCAGATCGCCAGCGCGCCGCGCGCGGTCGGGCAGGCATGCGGCGCAAATTTCTTCCCGCTGGTGATTCCCTGCCATCGCGTGGTTGGCGCCAGCGGCATCGGCGGCTTTGCCAACCATGACGGCGACGGCTTCTTCCTTGACATCAAACGCTGGCTGCTGCGCCATGAAGGGGTGATGCTGGCATGAACGACATTGCGCAGACTGACGGCGGTGACGACGGCGACGACAGCGGCCATTTCGACGACATCGAAGACGGCAACGCCGCCATCGACACCGTCGGCACCGAGGACAGCCCTGCCCTGCTCGCCGACCTGGCCCTGGTCGACCGCTTCTGCGACGCGCTGTGGCTCGAAGACGGCCTCGCGCAGAACACCATCGACGCCTACCGGCGCGACCTGGCGCTGCTGTCGCGCTGGCTGCACGCATCGGGCACCTGCGCGCTGCTGGCGGTGGACGACACCGCCCTCAACGGCTACTTCGCCTCGCGCCACCTGGAAACCCGCGCCTCGTCCGCCAACCGGCGGCTGACCGTGTTCAAGCGCTTTTTCCAGTGGGCGCTGCGCGAGCACATGATCACGGCCGACCCCTGCCTGCTGCTGCGCCCGGCCAAGCAGCCGCCGCGCTTTCCCAAGACGCTGACCGAAGCCCAGGTCGAGGCGCTGCTGGAGACACCCGACACCGCCACGCCGCTTGGCCTGCGCGACCGCACCATGCTGGAGCTGATGTATGCCAGCGGCCTGCGTGTGTCCGAACTGACGCAGATGAAGACCATCGAGATCAGCCTGAACGAAGGCGTGGCGCGCGTGGTCGGCGGCAAGGGCAACAAGGAGCGCCTGGTGCCGTTTGGCACCGAAGCCGGCGACTGGCTGCGCCGCTACCTGGCCGAAGGCCGGCCTGCGCTGTTGGGCGAGCGTGCCTGCGAAGCGCTGTTCGTCACCCAACGCGGCGACGGCATGACGCGCCAGGCCTTCTGGCACCTGATCAAGCGCCACGCGCGCGAAGCCGAGATCTACGCGCCGCTGTCACCGCACACCTTGCGGCATGCCTTTGCCACCCATCTGCTCAACCACGGCGCGGACCTGCGCGTGGTGCAGTTGCTGCTGGGGCACGCCGATATCTCCACCACGCAGATCTACACGCACGTGGCGCGCGAGCGCCTGCGCGAGCTGCACCAGCACCACCATCCGCGCGGCTAGGTTGCCCGTGCGGTCATTGCGATCCGTCATCCATCATGAGCAAGTCCAAACACGTTTCGGAAACCCCGGCCACCCAGTTCCTCAAGCGGCATGGCGTTGCCTTTGGCGAGCATGCCTATGACTACGTCGAGCATGGCGGCACGGGGGAGTCCGCCCGCCAGCTCGGCGTGGACGAGCATGCGGTGATCAAGACCCTGGTCATGGAAGACGAGCGTGCGCAGCCGCTGATCGTGCTGATGCATGGCGACTGTTCGGTGTCTACCAAGAACCTGGCGCGGCAAACCGGGCACAAGAGCGTGCAGCCCTGCAAGCCCGAGGTGGCGCAGCGGCATAGCGGGTATCTGGTGGGCGGGACGTCGCCGTTCGGGACGCGCAAGCGGATGCCGGTTTTTGTTGAGGCAGGTGTGTTGGCGCTGGAGCGGATCTATATCAATGGGGGCCGCAGGGGGTATCTGGTTAGTATTGATCCGCAGGTTTTGAAGACGTTGGTGGGGGCGGAGGTGGTGGAGTGTGGGTTGAGGGATTGAGGGGATGGGATGATGGGATGATGGGTTGGTTAGCTGGCGTTTTTGGTCGGTTTTGCTGCGGCGTTGGCTTTTGCACCCAAGGGCCATACGACATCCCCCTGCGGGGGCTGCCGGTCACTTTTCTTTGACCGGCAAAGAAAACTAACGAAAAGAAAACCGCCCTGCCGGGAGCAGAGCAATAAGGCTTGTGGGCCTCGGCGGTTGCGTCGTACGGCCCGGAGTGTTGGCTAGCGAATCCTACCGGCCCCAAGGACATCATTTCTGCATGACCTATGGGTTACGTCGTGCAGCCCCTGACCTCGCTTGCGGTGACCATTCACACATCTGCCGTTCGCGGGGCGAAGTGCTGCGCCGTTTCGGGGGTGGCTGGTTTCGTGGTTTTGTCGCGGAGGGCGAGCGCCGTGGGGGGGAGGTCTGAGCACGGCCCTCGCGGACGAGCCACGGTGCCCACCACGAAACCAGGGGAGTTGGTAGCAAGGTGCCGCTCGCGCCGGTACGGCAGGGCATCAAATGGCCGGGCGTCCGCCGCCAGAGACAAAACCACGAAACCACCAAGGCAGGCAGGATCGTGGCGCTGCGCACCGCGAACGGCAGATGCCCGAACGCGCACCGAGCAAAGCGATCAGGGGCACCACCACGTGACCATTGGGTCATGCTATAGAGATGACCTACAAGCCGGTTGGACACGCCAGCCAACACTCCGGGCCGTACGACGCAACCACCGAGGCAAAAACAGCCTGATTGCTCTGCTCCCGGCAGGGCGGCTTTCTTTTCGTTAGTTTTCTTTGCCGGTCAAAGAAAAGTGACCGGCAGCCCCCGCAGGGGGATGTCGTATGGCCCTTGGGTGCAAAAACCATCGCCGCTCAAAGAAACAGCAACCAACCCCGCAAGGGCGATGTTGAGCTTCCCCCGAAATTTCGCCTTCCAAGAGGTGAGGTATAACCTCAACTAGTTGGAAGGAAGCGAAATGCGAAAGATACCGAAACAGGAATTCACTGCGGAGTTCAAGGAACAGGCGGTCAGGCAACTGCGTGCCGGGAAGACGACAGGAGAGCTGGCTGCGGAATTGGGCGTGTCTGATCAGACACTGCGCAACTGGCGCAAGGCCGCCGAGGCGGGCAAGCTCAATGGGGCCGGTGCCAAGCCTGTGACTCCTGAACAAATGGAGCTTTCGGGCGAAGCTGATCTCGCCATTCCGGAGCAACCGAATATGCCTCGCCTCGCACAATTGATGAACCAACATATCAGCCAAAATCGGAGGGATGATTGGGATGACGTCTATGCCTACGTCCGTCAGCAACAAAACGCCATCGTGCTGGAAGTCCGCGCCATCGTGAGCCAATCCACCCAAGTTAAGCAGCCCCAAAAAAACCGCGATTGAGCGGCGCAAGGTATTGACAGGCAAGCAGGGCGGCGGCCAATAGAGGAACGTTTCTCTATCTTCGCTTGGCTCTCATGCTCCTGCCTAATCTGTTCGCTGCGCTTTCCCAATACCTGCATACCAAGGTCTTTCAAGACCATGCCCGCCATCCTGAGTGTCCCGCCGCTTTCACCCGTCATCGCAAGCTCACCCTGCCCACCCTGATCGCATTCATGCTTGGCAACTTGCGCATGGGCATGCAAGCCGAACTCGATCAATTCTTTGCCGCTCTCGCCCGCCAGAACACCTTGCGCCGCTGCGTCAGTGAACAAGCCTTCGCCCAGGCTCGGAGCAAACTCAGCAGTGATATCTGCGCTCACCTCAATGACTGGCTGCTTGAGCACATATCCAACCAGTTGCCACGCTGGCACGGCTTTCGGCTAATCGCCGCGGATGCCTCACATCTGCGTTTCGCCATCCGCCAAAGCCATCTCCTTCGAGCCGCCACCCGCGATCAACTCGCCTTCGGCCTGTACCTCCCCGGGGCCGAGATCATGCTCGCTGCTTCACTGCACAGCGTGCACGAGAACGAACGCCAGATCCTGCTCGAGCATCTGGACCGCCTGCAATCCGACTAAGCCACGTCCGCCTCGCCACAAACCTCATCGACATGCCGCCTACAAGGCTTGCTGAGGCTTAACTTGGGTGGATTGGGGCTTGCGGGCTTCCAGCACCGCCCGCAGCCGCGTCACCGCCTCGGCCGACTCGGCCTCGATGCGCTTGCGCAGGACCAGCCAATTGGTCAGCGCAAACAGCAGGTTCGGCGCGGCGTAGCTGAATTCGCGCCGGAAATGCGTGCCCTCCGGCGTCTGGGCGAGCGTGTAGCGGACCGCGCCCGCCTCGCGCCCGTCGATGGTGCCCTGGATCATCCACGCCGAGGACGGGCTGCGCTCCACCGCGGTCCACACCACCTGGCCGCGCCGCCCGGCTACCGAGAAGGTCTCGGTGACCTGCTCGCCTGGCAGGAGCGAATGACCGGCCGAGGCACCGGTCACGGCGAGCGAGGATGGATGCCAGTTGGGCCAGTTGGCGGGCGTGGAAACGTAGTCGAACACCACGGCATCGGGCTGCGCGATCGTCGCCTCGTTGACGATATGCGTGACGGGGCGCCACGACTGCGGCAAGGGGAGCAACAGGACAGCCGCCGCGCCCGCCAAAACCAGGAACCCGACGATCAGGGTCCGCCGCTTGGGGGTCCGCCTTCTGTGGGTTCGCCGCCTGCTCATGATGGGGGCCTGGACAATCTATGCGCCGGCGGGCTGCGGTGCGGGCTGCGGCCTGCGGCCTTTCCGGCTGGAGTGGCCGCGATGCTTTTAGTGTAGTCAGATTTGTTCGCCGCGTTGGCGCGGCAACGACAAAACGCGGCAGCCGCGCGAGGGCGGATGCCGCGTTTTGAAGGCTTGGCGCCAGAACCTAGTGGTTCACGGCCAGCGGGCCAGTGCCCGCCTGCGCCACACTGGGTGCGGCATCCGGCAACAGCCCCCACCCACCGCCCAGCCGGCGCACCAGCGCCACCGTGGCGGAGGCACGCAGCCCGGCCACCTGGTTGGCCTCGCGCTGCGACTGCAGCACCGTACGATCCGCATCGATCACCGTCAGGTAATCCACCGCGCCCGCCTCGTAGCGGCTGCGCGAGATCTTGGCCGCGCGGCGTGCGCCGCCCAGTGCGCCGTCCAATGCGCCGGCCTGCTGGCTCAGCCAGCGTACGTCCGCCAGGCTGTCTTCCACCTCGCGCATCGCGCTCAGCACGCTCTGGCGATAGCTCGCCACCGCTTCCTCGTGCTGCGCGCGCGCCGCCGCCAGGTTGGCCTTGTTGCGGCCCCCGTCGAAGATCGGCGCGGCGATCGTGCTGCCCACCAGCGGCCCCAGCATCCACGCGCGTGAGGACCACTTGAACAGGTTCGACAAGTCGTTCGACTCAAAGCCAAACAAGCCGGTGAGCGTGATGCGCGGATAGAACGCGGCCTTCGCCACGCCGATGCGCGCGTTGGCCGCCGCCATCAGGCGCTCGGCCTGGGCGATGTCGGGGCGGCGCTCCAGCAGGTCGGAGGGCAGCCCCGCCGGCACGGCGATCAGCGCGGCGTCCAGCGGGCGCGCGGCCAGCGTGAAGGCGGCCGGCGGCGCGCCCGTCAGCACCGCCAGCGCGTGCTCCTGGTTGGCGCGGCGGCGTTCGATGCCGGCGAGATCCGCGCGGGCCGTACCCAGCTCGGCTTCGGCGCGCGCGGGATCCAGATCCGTGGTCTCGCCTTCGTCGAACCGGCGCTTGAGCAGCTTGAGCGCGTCCTCGCGCAAGGTGATGGTGGCGTTGAGCAGGTCGCGCTCGCTGTCGAGCGTGCGCAGTGCGAAGTAGGCTTGCGCAACGTCCGCCTGCAGCGCGAGCAACACCGAGCGATACAGGTCTTCGGCAGCGTCGCCTTCCGCCCGCGCCGCCTTGACGTTGTCCGCCACGCGGCCGAACAGGTCCAGCTCATAGCTGGCGATGGCGCGCGCCTTGAGCACCGTCTGCGGCGCCACCCGCGTGCCGTCGGGCAACCCCTGCGAGGCGGCCGAGAGCTGGGTGCGGGTCGGGTCCAGGCCCACGCTCAACTGCGGGTACTGGTCGGCCTCGGCCACGCCGGTGAAGGCGCGGGCCTGCTTGAGCCGCGCCGCGGCGATCGCCAGGTCCTGGTTGGACTCGGTGGCCGTGGCAATCAGGCGGTCGAGATCGGCGTCGCCGAAGATCTTCCACCATTCACCGCGCTGCGCGCCTTCTGCCGGCGTGGCCACCTTCCATTGCGTGCCTTCGGCTTGCGCGGCCATCGCTTCCTTGTAGGCCGGCGTGGCGGCGGTCGCGCTTTCCGGCACCTTGTAGGGCGGCGCTAGCGAGCAGCCCGCCAGGATCAGGGCCACGGCCAGCGTGGCCAGTCGCGGCAGCGCCGCGGGCAGTAGCGATGTCATCTTGGATGTCAAAGTTGCGTTCATGTCGATCACCCTTACTCAGCAGAGGCGATAGCCTTGTGGCTCGCCGACGGCGCGTCCGACACCTTGCGGCGCTCGCCACGGGTCGCCAGCATACGCAGCGCCACGTAGAACACCGGCGTCAGGAACAGCCCGAAGAAGGTCACGCCCAGCATGCCGGCGAACACCGCCACGCCCATCGCATGGCGCATCTCGGCACCCGCGCCGGTGGACACCACCAGCGGCACCACGCCCATGATGAACGCGAACGACGTCATCAAGATCGGGCGCAGACGCAGGCGGCTGGCTTCAATTGCGGCGGCCACGATGGAGCGGCCTTCATGCTCCAGCTCCCGCGCAAACTCCACGATCAGGATCGCGTTCTTCGCTGACAACCCCACCAGCACGATGAAACCAATCTGCGTGAAGATGTTGTTGTCGCCCTTGGTCAGCCACACGCCAGTCATGGCGGCCAGCAGGCTCAGGGGCACGATCAGGATCACGGCCAGCGGCAAGGTCAGGCTTTCGTACTGCGCGGCCAGCACCAGGAACACCAGCAGCACGCACAGCGGGAAGATCCATACCCCCGCGTTGCCGGCTAGGATGTCCTGGTAGGTCAGGTCGGTCCACTCGAACTTGATGCCCTTGGGCAGCGTCTCGGCCGCAATGCGCTCGGCCGCGGCTTGGGCCTGGCCCGAGGAGAAGCCCGGGGCCGGGCCGCCGTTCATGTCGGCTGCGGTGAAGCCGTTGTAGCGGATCACGCTGTCCGGGCCAAAGCCCTGGTTGACGGTGAGCAGCGACGACAGCGGCACCATGTCGCCAGCGCTGTTGCGCGTCTTAAGTTGCAGGATGTCCTCGGCGTGGGCGCGGAACTGCGCATCCGCCTGGACCTTGACCTGGTAGGTCCGGCCAAACTTGTTGAAGTCGTTGACATAGGCCGAGCCGAGGTAGGTCTGCAGCGTGTCGAACACGTCCGTCACCGGCACGCCCAGCTGCTTGGCCATCACCCGATCGAGCTTCACATCCAGCTGCGGCACGTTGACCTGGTAGTTGGTGAAGATACCGGCCAGCTCCGGCGTGGCGCGCGCCTTGTTGGTAAAGGCGTTGGTCGCGTCGAACAGGGCGTCGTAACCCAGCGCGGCACGGTCCTCGATCATCATCTTGAAGCCGCCGATGGTGCCCAGCCCCTGAACCGGCGGCGGCGGGAACACGGCGATAAAGGCGTCCTGGATCGCGGCGTACTTGCCGTTGAGCTGCGCCGCGATGGCGTTGCCCGACAGTTCCTTGGTCTTGCGTTCTTCAAACGGCTTGAGCGAGACGAAGACGATGCCGGCGCTCGGGCTGTTGGTGAAGCCATTGATCGACAGGCCCGGGAAGGCAATCGCCGATTCCACGCCCGGCTGCTTGAGCGCGATGTCCGACATCTGGCGGATCACGTCTTCGGTACGGTCCAGCGTGGCGCCGTCAGGCAGCTTGGCAAAACTCACCAGGTACTGCTTGTCCTGCGCCGGCACAAAGCCCTTGGGCACCAGCTGGAACACACCCCAGGTCAGCGCCAGCATCACGGCGTAGACGCCGAACACCGCCGTCTTGCGCGAGATCACGCCCTTCACACCCTTGCCGTAATGATCGGCGCTGGCGCCAAAGAAACGGTTGAAGCGGCCAAAGAAGCCACCCAGCACGCGATCCATGCCGCGCGAGAGCCAGTCCTTCGGCGCATCGTGGCCGCGCAGCAGCAGCGCGGACAAGGCCGGCGACAGCGTCAGCGAATTGAAGGCCGAGATGATGGTCGAGATGGCGATGGTCAGCGCGAACTGCTTGTAGAACTGACCGGTCAGGCCCGTCATGAAGGCCAGCGGCACGAACACGGCGATCAGCGTCAGCGCGATCGCGATGATCGGGCCGCTCACCTCACGCATGGCCTTGTAGGTGGCCTCTTTTGGAGATAACCCCTCGGCGATATTACGCTCGACGTTCTCCACCACCACGATCGCATCGTCCACGACGATCCCGATGGCGAGCACCAGCCCGAAGAGTGACAACGCATTGATCGAGAAGCCAAAGGCATGCATCAGCCCGAACGTCCCCACGATCGACACCGGCACGGCCAGCAGCGGAATCACCGAGGCGCGCCACGTCTGCAGGAACAGGATCACCACCAGCACCACCAGGGCGATCGCCTCGAACAACGTGTGGGTCACGGCCTCGATGCTATGGCGCACGAACTGCGTCGGGTCATAGACGATGCTGTAGTCCACGCCATCGGGGAAGTTCTGCTTGAGCTCCTCCATGGTCTTGCGCACGTCGTCCGAGATCTGGATGGCGTTGGAGCCCGGGGCCTGGAAGATCGGAATGGCCACCGCGGACTTGTTGTCCAGCAGCGAGCGCAGCGCGTACTCCGACGCACCCAGCTCGATGCGCGACACGTCCTTCAGGTAGGTCACGCCGCCGTCGGGCGAGGTCGCCACGATGATGTCGCCGAAGGCCTCCACCGTTTCCAGGCGGCCCTGCGCGTTCACGGACAGCTGCAGGTCAGCGCCCGGCAGCGCGGGCGAGGCGCCGATCACACCAGCGGCCACCTGCACGTTCTGCTCGCGGATGGCCTTGACCACGTCGGCAGCCACCAGCTTGCGCTCGGCCATCTTCTCGGGGTTCAGCCATACGCGCATGGAATAGTCACCCGAGCCGAACAGCTGCACCTGGCCCACGCCCTGGATCCGCGCCAGGCGGTCCTTGACGTTGATCACCGCGTAGTTGCGCAGGTAGGTCATGTCGTAGCGGTCGTTCGGCGAGACCAGGTGGACCACCATGGTCAGGTCGGGCGAGCTTTTCACCGTGGTGATGCCCAGGCGGCGCACGTCCTCCGGCAGGCGCGGCTCGGCTTGCGCCACGCGGTTCTGCACAAGCTGCTGGGCCTTGTCCGGATCAGTGCCGAGCTTGAAGGTGACGGTCAGCGTCAGCAGGCCATCGCTATTGGCTTGCGACGACATGTAAAGCATGTCCTCGACGCCGTTGATCTGCTCCTCCAGCGGAGACGCCACGGTAGCGGCAATCACCTTGGGGTTGGCGCCCGGATACTGCGCGCGCACCACCACGGACGGCGGCACCACCTCGGGATACTCCGAGATGGGTAGCTTGAACATCGAGATGGCGCCGATCAGGAAGATCAGCACCGATAGCACGCCGGCAAAGATAGGCCGGTCGATAAAGAATTTCGAGAGATTCATCTCAGTCTCGGCAGTCTTGGCGAAAGGGCTCCCCCTGGCGGCCTGAATGGCAGGCGCCATGTGGAGCGGGGAAGCTAAAAAATGGTTTTGCCTCGGGGGAGAGGTACGTTCAAAGCCGGCGCACCATGGATGCGCCCGCCCTCTACCCCGCCCCCCCTCCCGCCATGCGGGAGGGGGGAGCAAACCCTTGACGGATTCAGCGCATGCGGTTCATGCCGGATCGGCTCAGGTCACCGGCTTTGCGTCGGTCGCCTTATCCGTGGTTTTCTCCGTGGCCGCTTGCTTGCGGTCAGCCGATTCGCCGCGTTGATCCAGTTCGCGCTTGAACGCCATATCGACCGGCTTGGGCGCGACCGTGATGCCGGGGCGCACGCGCTGCAGGCCATTGACCACGATCTTCTCGTCGGCCTTCAAACCCTGGCGGATCACGCGCAGCCCTTCATACGACGGCCCAAGCGTGACTTCGCGATAGGCCAGCTTGTTGGCGCCATCCAGCACCAGCACAAACTTCTTGCCCTGGTCGGTGCCGATGGCGCGGTCGTTGATCAGCACCACCGGGTGCGGCGTGCCGCCGCCGAGCTTGATGCGTGCATACAGCCCCGGCAGCAGGCGGCCGTCCGGGTTGTCGAACACGGCGCGCACGCGGATGGTGCCGCTCTTGGTATCGAGCCGGTTGTCCAGCGACTGGATATGGCCCTCGCGCGGATAGTCCTCGTCGTTGGCCAGGCCCAGGAACACCGGGAGCTTTGACTGGCCGCCTTCGCCACCGGACGCACCGGACGCTCCAGACGCTTTGTCCGCCGTATAGCGCAGGTAGGTCTGCTCGTCGAGCTCGAAGCTGGCGTACACCGGCGAGACCGACACCACCGTGGTCAGCACCGGCGTGCCGGCACCGGCCGCCACCAGGTTGCCCACCGTGATCTCGGCGCGCGATACCCGCCCGCTGACCGGCGCGGTGATGCGGGTATAGGCCAGGTTAAGGCGAGCCACATCCAGCGAGGCCTGTGCGGCACGCACATTGGCGATGGCTTCGCGCGAACCGTTGTCGCGCTCGTCGAACTCGCGGCGCGATACCGCGTTGTCCTGCACCAGACGCTGCGCGCGGGCCAGTTCGGTCTGCGCGTGGCCGGCACGCACTTGCGCGGCAGCCAGCGCGGCTTCCGCGCGCGCTACCTCCGCGGCATAAGGACGCGGGTCGATGGTGAATAGCGGATCGCCCTTCTTTACCAGTGCGCCTTCACGGAAGTGCACGGCGTCGATGGTGCCGCCAACGCGGGCGCGAATCTCAACCCGGTCCACGGCTTCCAGACGGCCGGAGAACTCATCCCATTCGGTGATGGTCTTGCCAAGGGCCGCTGCCACGTCCACGGTGGTGGGTGCTGCCGGGCCAGGCACGGCCTGCGCCTCGCCGGCGTGCCAGGGCTTGAAGATCGAGGTGGCCAGGCCAGCGCCGAGCACTGCGACGATAGCCAGGGCAATCATGGTGCGTCGAGTTTGCTGATTCATTTTCTTGACTCCGTATTCCGTCTGCGGGTTTTCTTCAACTGGAAAGCAAAAAATAGGACGAACGCCCCCGCCGGAGCGCGCAAAGGAAGCGCGCCCGGTACGCCTGCTGCTCGCAGGCCGGCTTGGCTTATTGGTAACGCGGGATCAGCCGGGCGGGCTGGCTCCTGTCTGGCGTTCGGCCTTGGGTGAGGCGTCGTCGTCGCCGGCAAGATAGCCTTGCAGGTAACGCGCGCCTTCGTTTATCCACACCTGACATCGGTCGTGGGACACTTCCACGCCGGCGCCACAGGCGCCGGCCATGATCTGGACCTGCGCCGGCACCCTGGCCGTCTGCAGGCGGCTGACGAAGGCTTCGCCTTCGGCGCGCAAGGCATCTTCTTCCGCCACCTGCACAAAGGTGGGCGGCAGGCCGGCCAGCCGCGAGGCCAGCGCCGGGGCCGCGTAGGGATGCACGCTGGCGGCCGGGGTCGGCAGGTAATCGCGGTAGTAGCCCGCCAGGCGCTGGAGCATTTCCAGCGGCACGCTGCGCCCGCCCTGCCCGACCGAGCACGAGGCGTGCTGCAGGCACGGATCGGTAACCGGGCGGATCAGCCACTGCGCGCGCGGCTCAGGCAAGCCGCGGTCGCGCAGCATCTGCGACAGCGCGATCGCCAGGTTGCCGCCGGCTTCTTCGCCCACCAGGGCAAAGCGCTGCTTATCCACCTTCAGGCGCCGCGCATGGCGCAGTACCCATTCGGCGGTATGAAACACGTCCTCCGGCGCCGCCGGGAACGGAAAATCGGGGGCCAGCGAATACGCCGGGGTGACCACCACCGCAGGCACGGTAACAGCCAGCGAGCGCGCCAGGCGCTGGGATTTGTCCGGGCTGCCTTCCACAAAGCCGCCCGCATGCAGGTAGATCAGCCACGGCAGCAACGGTGCGGCCTTACCCTCCGGATAGCCCGGCGGGTAATTCAGGCGCACCGCGATAGTGCGCCCGCAGCTCTCCACCGCGTGCTCTGTCACGCGCCCCTCGGCCAGTTCGGCTGCTAAGGCTGCTGCTGCGGCTTTCGATTGCGAGGGCGACATGTCGATCACGTGCGGCGCGATGGCGACGCATCCATTGCATATTGCGATGCAGCGAATTATGGTGGTTGATGAAGGTGGGATAAAGCGAGGCTTTACCAATGCACTGTTTCTCCGGTGAAATAATCGGGCATGTGGCGTCCGGGAAACCCTTTGCTGTGCAAGGTCATCCATTTTGTGCTCCACTCCCGCACTTGCGCATCCGCGCAAGCCGTCATGAGCCACGCCGGGCCGCACCCCACCCGGGTGCCTGCCCCGCCGGCCAGACCTGCCTGTTTCCTTACCCAGGGGAGTGAACATGGATCGTCTCGTATCAATGCAGGCCTTCACCCGCGTGGTGGATGGCGGCAGCTTTGCACGCGCGGCCGAGGCCATGGACCTGCCTAAAGCCACCCTCACCCGGCTGATCCAGAACCTGGAAACCCATCTCGGCGTGAAGCTGCTGCACCGGACCACCCGGCGCATCAGCGTGACCACCGACGGCGCCGCCTATTACGAGCGCTGCGTGCGGATCCTGGCGGACGTGGAAGAGGCCGAGCAATCCCTCACCCACCAGAACAACACGCCGCGCGGCACGCTGTGCGTGGACACCACCGCCGGGCTGGCGCAACTGGTGCTGATCCCCAAGCTGCACGAGTTCTTTGCCGCCTACCCCGAGCTCAAGATGGAACTCACCATCAACGGCAAGCCCATCGACCTGCTCAAGGAAGGCGTGGATGTGGTGCTGCGCGTGGGCGACCCGGTCGACGACACCATGGTGGCGCGCCGCATTGGCCAGCTGCGGCTGGGGCTCTACGCCTCGCCGGTCTATCTCAAGCGCAACGGCACGCCCACCCAGCCCAGCGAGCTGATGCAGCATCGGGCCGTGAACTACCTGTCCAACCGCACCGGCCGCGAAGTACCGTGGCCACTCGGGCAAGGCGAGCAGCGCACGGAAATGCTGCTGCCCTCGTCCATTTCCACCAACGACGGCGACGTCTACCTGAGCTGCGCGCTGGAAAGCCACGGCATCGCCCGCATCTCGCGTGCCATGGCCCTGCCCTATGTGGAAAGCGGCCGGCTGGTCGAAGTCCTGCCCGACTGGCCCACGGACTCGTTGCCGATCGCCGCGATGTACCCGCAGAACCGCCACCTGTCGGCCAAGGTGCGCGTGTTCGTCAACTGGGTGGCCGAGCTGTTCGCGCACCATCCGCAGTTTGGCGAGACCCAGGCGGGGCAGCCTCAGCCGTCCCGCCAACCCAAGCTGGCGGCCTGAGCGCAACACGGGCGAACTGCGCACTGGCACCGGCTACACCGCGCCGGAGGATGCGGCGGACGCAGAGGAGGTTGTGCCCTCCGCCACGGCCAGCGCCTCCACCTCGAACAACATCCCGTCAAGCGCCAGCCGCGGCACCGGAATCAAGGTGCACGCCGGCTTGGGCGCATCGCCCCAGGCCCGCGCCACCGCTGCCGCCAGCACGGCCAGGCGTGCCTCGTCGTGATCCACCACCAGCACGGTCAGCTTGGCCACATGGCGCAGTTGCGCGCCCGCAGCGGCCAGCGCCACGCCCAGGTTGTCGAACGCCTGGCGCACCTGCGCCTCGAAACTGTCCGGCAGGCTGCCATCCGCAAGCTCCCCACCCTGCCCGGCCACGCAGACAAGGCCCGCGCCGGGCGCGACCATCGCCACATGGGAGTAACCGTTGGCGCTGGGATCATAGAGACCAAGCGGATTAAGCATGGTGAGCTGACGCGATGCGTGTTGGGTACGAGTGGCTTGCATGGGACGAGTTCCTTGATAGACAGCACTGAGTCAGCACTGAGTCAGCACCGAGACAGCGTTGAGACAGCGTTGAGACAGCAATAATCGGCTTGGCCGGATGCAGGGCAGGCTCGACATTGCCGCCCGCCTGCCCTAATATCCAAGACAGTTTTTGGATATTAGGGCGCGCCCATGAATTATGCAAACAATAACTTGGATAACCCTACGGGGTCTCCGGGTGATCGCATCCTGTTCCTGCTGAAGACCAAGGGCGCGGCATCGACCACGCAGATCGCCCAGGCGCTGGGCGGCACAGCCGAGGCCGCGCGCCAGCAGGTGCAGAAGCTGCTCGCCGCCGGGCTGGTCGAGGGCCGCCAGCAAAGCGCCAGCGGCGCAGGCCGGCCGCGCCAGGACTGGGCCCTCACCGCCAGCGGGCACGGCCGCTTTCCCGATACCCACGCGCAACTCACCATCCAGTTGATCGGATCGGTGCGGCAGTTGTTCGGCGAGCAAGGCATGGACAAGCTGATCGGCCAGCGCGAGTCTGAAACCCGCGCGCAATATCTCGCGGCAGTCGCCGGCCAGGGCGAGTTGCAGCAGCGGCTGGCCACGCTCGCCGCGCTGCGCCACGCCGAAGGCTACATGGCGCGCCTTGAGCAAGACGGCAAGGACTGGCTGCTGATCGAAGACCATTGCCCGATCTGCGCCGCTGCGCAGACCTGCCAGGGGTTCTGCCGCGCCGAGCTGCGGATCTTCCAGGAGGTCATCGGGGCGCAAGCCACCGTCACTCGCGAAGAGCATCTGCTGAGCAATGCGCGGCGCTGCGTATATCGGGTCAGCACCGCGGCATAGGTTGCATAGGTTGCATCGGCGACAAAGCTGGTGTTAGCGTGGATTGGTCACTCCCTGCAGCCAGTGCTATCTTGCTGCGCAGCCACGGGCGCCGTGCCCCGCCAGCCAATTCGAAACGCGAACCCCGGAGAGACAGCCCATGCCTTGCCGCCAAGCAAACACGCCGCCGCGATGGCTGCGCCAGGCCATGCTCTGCCTCACGCAGCTGCTCGGCACCCTGGCTGCATGCGCACAGACCGCGCCACAGGTGGTTGACATCCCGACCCGCCCGGGCGTGACGCAACGCTTCCTGTATCTGGCGCCCGCACAGCCCACGGCGGCGGTGATCCTCTACGCAGGTGGGCATGGTGGCCTGAACATCTACCCCAACGGTAGCGTTGCCTGGGGCGCCGGCAATTTCCTGGTGCGCTCGCGCCAGCTCTTCGTCGACAACGGGCTCGCGGTTGTCGTCATCGATGCGCCGAGCGACCGCCTGTCCTGGCCCTACCTGACCGGCTTGCGCCTGTCGGCCGAGCATGCCGAAGACACCAAGGCGGTGATCGCCTGGATGCGCAGCCACACCAACCTGCCCGTCTGGCTGGTCGGCACCAGCCGCGGCACCCAGTCGGTGGCGTCCACCGCGATCCGTCTGGCGGACAATGGCGGCCCCGATGGCATCGTGCTGAGCGCCACCATCCTGCGCGACGATCGCGGCCAACAGGTGCCGGCGATGGCCCTCGACAAACTCAAGATACCCGTGCTCGTGGTCCATCACGAACAGGATGGCTGCAAGCAGTGCCCCTACAACGACGTGCAAGGACTGATGGACAAGCTGGCCAAAGCGCCCAAGGCCGGACTGATCCACTTCGCCGGCGGCAAAAGCATAGGAGACCCGTGCGAGGCCATGTCCTATCACGGGTTCAACGGGATCGAGCCGCAAGTGGTGAAGGCCGTGGCGGAGTGGATGGCGGAAAAGTGAGGACTCGGCAAGCCATCATGACAACTCAGCGACAACATCATGACAACGCGATGACGCACCGTTGCGCCTCCTCGTCGGGCTTGCAAAACGCCTTGCCGGTAACAAGGCAGCGAGTGCTAGGATAAGTATGTGACCTCCCCGGCGGACCGCGCCGTTGAAGCGTTACATGCAGTACGTCCAATACGTCCAATACGGGCGTACCTGCACCAAGTGCGCCGTTCACTGACATGCCTGGGAGATTGCAAAATGACTCCGACCCTCTTTTGGCAAAATGTGAAGCGCAGCGCCACGCTCACCAGTCTGCTCGCCAGCCTGTTCGCCAGCTGCGCGCTGTCCGCGCACGCGGGCGATATCACCGGCGCTGGCTCCACCTTCGTCTATCCGCTGATGGTGAAATGGGCGGCCACCTACTACGCCAAGACCGGCCAGCAGGTGAACTACCAGCCCACCGGCTCGGGCAACGGCATCCGGCAGATCAAGGCGGCCAATGTCACGTTCGGCGCCTCCGACATGCCGCTCAAGCCAGATGAATTGCGCGCAGCCGGACTGGTCCAGTTTCCGGTGGTTGTCGGTGGCGTGGTGCCGATTGTCAACCTGGATGGCGTGGCCCCGGGCCAGATCCGCTTTACCGGCCAACTGCTGGCTGATATCTACCTGGGCAAGATCGCCAACTGGGATGATCCCGCCATCGGCGCGATCAACCCCGGCATCCACTTCCCCAATCAAAAGATCCTGGTCGTGCATCGCAGCGACAGCTCCGGCACAACCTTCAACTGGGCCGATTACCTGTCCAAGGTCAGCGACGAATGGAAAGGCAGCGTGGGCTCGGGCACCACTGTCAAATGGCCGGCAGGTGTCGGCGCCAACGGCAACGAGGGCGTGGCCACCTACATCAAGAATGTCAAAGGGGCGATCGGCTATGTCGAGCTGACTTACGCACTGCAACGCAAGCTGCCCTACACGGCGGTGCGAAACCGGGACGGTGCGTTCATCGAGCCCGCGCGGGAGAGCTTCAGCGCAGCGGTAGCATCCGCGGACTGGAACCAGCACCCCGACTTTTATCAGGTCATCACGGACGCGCCCGGCATGCAGGCGTGGCCAATTACCGGCGCCGTGTTCGTGATCATGCCAAGGGCCCCGAAGGATCCCGCCAGCGCCAAAGCCGCGCTCGCGTTCTTCCGTTGGGCACTGAATGACGGACAGGCCGATGCCGCGGCAGAACACTACGTGGCGCTACCGCCTGTGCTGGTCAAGCAGATCGAAGCCTACTGGGTGGACAACCTGAAGTGAGTGCGAGCAGTGAGTTCGGGAAGCCCTGCGCTGCAGCGGTTTCCCGGTTTCCGCTCAGTGCTCCGTATCGCCGGCGTGGGCGCTCCAGTCGATATGGTCCGAGAGATAGTGCCTGTATGCGTACTCGACATCGGCATCGGCGTCTTCATGGGCCTGGAGCGGATTGTCCCTGCACATGGGGCAAGTGTGGCGTGATGACGCTTGCGTCTGCGTGCCCTCCATCATGGTCACAAACCCTCTGTAACGCCCCCAGGGCAATTCCTCGACTGAAGTGACGAGGAACAAATCGCCGCGCTGATACGTTGCCATGGCTGCACTCCTGCATGCTGAACGGGGACATTCATTCTAGCAACGGCTTGCGCGAGCGCAACCCCGGTTTGGCAGCCTCGAAGCCGAGGTTACTCAAGCGCCGCTGGCGCGTCCTCTTGCGCACCCTCCTGCGCCAGCTTGCACTGGCGATCCAGGAAATCGCTGGCGTGGCCGTTGCTGCCAGCCTCACGATCGACCGGCTGGTCCACGATGACAAAGCCGCCCGTGCCCGCGGCATCCGCCACATAGGTGACAAACACGCCCCGGTCCGGCACGACTGACGCCGCCTCGCCAAGCCGATGCTTGATGAGCAGGAATGGATTGACGGACATCGCTCCCCCCGGCGAAGGCACGAACACCGCCTGCACCGGCTTGCCCATGAACCGCAGCGCCGTCCAGGTGGTCCCGATACGCGCACTTGCGCCGGCGACAAAGTCCCTGGCATCCCGGCTGATGCAGTCCAGGTGGATATGCATCTGCTCCTGGCTGCGCGCTGCCTTTGCATTGATCGCCAGGCCCAGGATGCCATCGGGCAACGGCCGCCCGCGTGCCTGCCCGACAAACCGCCTGGCGTCCCAGCCGAATGCCCACGGGTTCGCCCCGCCGTCCTCCCAGACACCACGTTCCTCCACACCAGTCACGCGATGATCCGGAATGACGAGAAAATGCGAGCGGCCGATAGCATCCTTGTAGAGCACCAGGCCTTTTTCACGATCCACCACCACGCAATCGGGGTGACGCGGCGCGCCGGGTGCCAGGCAGCGCGCCTGCACGTTACGCCACAGCCCGTCCTTGGCAAACAACGCAAGAAGCCCGACGTCCGCATCGGCCCAGGCACTCGGCGCCATGCAAAGCACCAGCAGCATGGCCAATCGCCGCGCCGTGGCACCAAAAACAAAAAGAGCCATCAACCTGATGGCTCCACACCCCGCTAACAAACAAGCAAAACACACCCCTTCCCCAACATCCCCGGCATTCTTGGACGCACGGTGAGACAACCAAGCGAGGGAGAGGCCAACCGACTCACTACGACGATCCAGGCCTGGGGCAGTCGTGGGTATTGGCATTCAGAACTTATCCACCTGAGTCGGTATAGCCTGCATTGTGCAGGACAAATATGGCAACACGATGGCGTGTATTACGACGCTGCATTCCTATACTTAAGAACGCGCCCCACGATTGTCAGGCAAGTGCCTGAGCAAGCCCTTTCGCCCTTTCGCACTCAAGCGACAGGCGACACGCGCCAGCACAGCGCCGCATCATGCACTGCATCCTCCTGCCGGGTGGCAGGCAATATGAAAACCGAATCACAGTCCTCAATGATCGCCAGGATATCCGAAGCCCTGAAAGTCCCGGTGGAGGAAGTGGAGCGCGCGTATTTCGCCGCCTGGCACGAGCTTCAGGCCGGCGCCAAGATTCACGACTACCTGCCACTGTTTGCCGCCAGGCGCGTGACGGAGGCGTTTCGGAAACAACAGCCATCTTCAGCGCTGCCGCCACCCCCTGTTCCGGCATCGGTCGCGCCGCCGCGCTACGTTTAGCAGCCGAAGGGGCCGAAGTCATCGTTGGCGCGCGCCGCACCTGAGCAAGAGTGATGGTGGAGCGGCGTTCCTGGGACCGTCGACTTTCTGCTTACCAAACGCCACTTTGTGCGATTCTCTCCGCTTGTCCGCGTAGCACGGACACGGACAAGAAACGCGCGAGCCTCAAACGGCGCACACGCGCTCCACCGCTATCGATCAGCCCCTATCGAGAGGGCTCTCCTCTTCCTCGTTGTTCGCGTCCGCCTGTCGCTACCCACCTGTATCTATTCGCAAGGCATTGCGCCAAGTAAGAAAAAAACTTCCAACCCATTGATATATAATGAATTATTGAAGTGAAGATCAATTCAATATCTATTCATGCCCACCCAACCGTCCGCCCTGCTGGAAGTCCTTAGCGAAGGACCCGCCAACGCTGCCAGCTTGTGCCTGCGGCTGAAGATCAGCCAGCCCACGCTGTCCCGCCGTATCGCAGAAGCTGGCGACCGCATTGCTCGTGTTGGCAGCGCACGGGCTGTGCGGTATCTGGCATGCCGGATTGTGGCTGGGCGGACGCAATTTGCCCTGTACCGTGTTACGGCTGCAGGTCGGATTGAACAGTGGGGCGAGTTGCTGCCGGTCCATCCAGGCTTTGTCCTACGCCAAAGTGGCCAAGACGACTGCTTGCTGGAAGGCTTGCCATGGTGGCTACAGGACATGCGCCCGCAAGGCTTTATCGGGCGGCACTGGGTGCGCCACCGTGCCGCTGCGCTAGGTTTGCCAGATGACCTGCTGAATTGGAGCGACGACCATGTGCTGACCGCGCTGGCGGCGGGAGAGCATGATGTGCCCGGCAATCTGCTGCTGGGTGACGCAAGCCGCTCCGCCTGGCTGGCACACCAGCCGGACAGCATCGCCACGAGTGACCGCGCACAGCACTACCCGCGCCTTGCCGCTCAATCAATGGCGGGCGAATTGGTAGGCTCAAGTGCCGGCGGGGAGCAACCCAAATTCGCCGTGCACGTGAATGGGCATGCAGTCCTCGTCAAGTTTAGTGCCGCGCAGGACAACGCGATTAGTCAGCGTTGGCGCGACTTGCTGCTGGCGGAGCATCTCGCCCTGCAACAGTTGGCCAATCACGGCCTATCCGCTGCAAATAGCGAAGTGCTGGATGTTAGCGGCCAGCGTTTCCTGCAGCTATCGCGCTTCGACCGCACCGAGCAGGGTGGTCGGCGTGGCGTGGTGTCACTGGCCACCTTGGACGCGGAATTCGTCGGGCGAGCTCGCGCGACCTGGCCGGAACTCACCGAAGCACTACTCAAGCAGGGCCGCATTACGACGCCAGCGCATCAGGATGTCTGCCGGCTATATGCCTTCGGCCGCCTTATCGGCAACAGTGATATGCACAACGGCAACCTTGCCTTTCTGCATGAAGGCACCATGCCCCTGTCGCAGGCTCCTGCTTATGACATGCTGCCCATGGCCCTGGCCCCCGACCGCAGCGGCACAATGCGCGACAGCCTGCCCACATTCACACTGCCCACTCAGCCGCCGGCCAGGGTATGGCACGAAATGCTGCCGTTGGCCCGCGCATACTGGCGGCGCCTCGCCGAGCACCCGCTGGCCAGTTCAGAATTTGCGGAAATTGCCGGACGGCAGCAGGCCTGGCTCGACGAAGCCGGTCGGCAGCTCGAGCGGCTGGCCTGAGGGCACTCGGCAAATCGCCCTTCAAGGCTCGGCTCGAAGGGCGTCATGCGCTTTGCGCCGTGCTTAGTTTCTCGCAGTGGCGGCCTGCTCGATAAGGGCCGCGACAGCAGCAGGCTTCGACTCGTACACGGCATGGCTGCCCCGGGTTTCAACCACCGTGGCGCCGGCGCGCCTGGACATCGCGCGCTGGGCCTCCGGCGGAATCATCTTGTCGTCCTTGGTGACGAGGTACCAGCTCGGCTTTGTCTTCCAGGCGGGAGCGGTGGCAGCGCCATTCAGTGCGTCGGGGCCCCACGGAATCTGGGAGTCGGCCATTTCAGGACCGTGTAGACGCCCTCCCAGCCGGAGCCGTCCACGAAGCCGCCATGCACGAGCACGATGGCCGTCTGGCTCTCGCAACCGACGGCGCGGCCGATGGTAGGATTGTCATTTCGCCTGCCCCTCCTTTCTGTGTTGCCATAGTCTTTGCGCGGCGACCAGGTGGACCAAAGGGCCGCAGCGTGTAGCAGTATCGCGACGGCAAGCGCCGGCGTATTGAAGGGCTGCCGAATAATGTCCGAATAGTTTCCAAAGTTTCCAAAATTGATTTCCAACATTGTTGCGGCGCGGGGTCATATGCAAGGACAGCGTTTCACCTTTGGGCCGTTCTTACTCAATCTCGACAACGGGACGCTGCAGCGCAAGGGGGAGCGCGTGGCGCTCGGGCGCAGGGGCATCCTGCTGCTGGCCACGCTGCCCAGGCGCTGGTCGACAAAGCGATCGAGCGCGATCCGGGCGAACCGTTCGCGCACGGCGTGGCCGCCTTGGTCGCGATGTACCGGAAAGACTTCAGCCGCTGGGCTCGCGAAGCCGACGAAGCGCTCTCGCTCAACCCGAACTTCGCCCCGGCGCTGTCTCTGCGCGCAACGCTGAACATCTATTCGGGCCACCCTCGGGAGGCGATCCACGACCTGGAACGGGCCATGCGGCTCGATCCTTACTTCACCCATGGCTATCTGCACCATCTCGGCGTGGCCCATATCGTTGCCGGCGACTATGAAACGGCCGTAGCGATCCTGCGCGAGCGCATCCTCCTTGTCCCTCAGACCGACATGAGCCGGGCTTATCTCGCCTCGGCACTTGGCAACCTTGGCTATCTTGAAGAAGCGCGTAGCGTCTGGGGCGAGCTCATCGCCATCAACCCGTCCTACTCGTTCGCCGTCGGCATCGCTCGCATGCCATTCAGGCATCCGGAGGATCTGGCCCGCATCGCGAAAGGTCTGGATAGAGCGGGCTTGCTTGCGTCCTCCAGCACCGTGCCCTGAGTCCTGAGCCCTGAGCCCTGAGCCATCACCCGCTGCTCGACGCGAAAGCAAGACTAGATCCGACCCAACCTGCCAGAACCCGACGATTCTGTTGTCGAGTCACCTTTCTTCCAGGCTCAATGACCAAGACCGCTCTTGGCGATCTGCTGCTCCACGAACTGGGCGAACAATGTATGCAGACGCGTCGTCGGATGAAGATTGTCCGCGAACATGTAGGTCTGATCGGCATTGGCCGTCACGTAGGTAGCCGGCGAGCATAGCAAGGCCGTGTCGTGAGGCGTTTTCGCAGGGTCGCAGGCGGCGCCGGTGTTTGATACGACGAAGCCATTGGCCTGAAAGTTCGCAATGATCTGGTTCTCCCATGTATAGGAATCGACCTGGATGACCTTGCCTTGCAGGCCAGCGGCCTGCAAGGCAGAGTTCAAGCTAGTGTTGAAGATTTGCGATAGCTGGGTCAGGTTTGCCCCGCCGTCGGTAGAGGCAATGCCTTCGGGCGATAGTCCGACATTCGGGACATTGACCACGACGACATGCGTGGCGCCGTTCTGGATGATCTGTCCAACAATTTGCGCCAGGGTGGTTGCCGCCGTCTGCACGGTCGGCGCCGCGGCCGGCAGCGCCCCGGCGCGAAGCACGTCATTCGAGCCCCCCCAGACCAGCACCACCTGATTGGCGTTGAAGCTCCCGTGTGCGGATAGATAGCTCGAAACCTGCTGGTTGACAGGCATTTCGACATTGCCGATCACGTCAGTCAGAAAATTGTTCAGGTTTGCCGGCGTTGCCACCGTGGCGCCGCCCTGCGCATAGCCGAGGCCGCCGTGGGCACTCAACTGATGCGTGATGCCGATCGTAAACGCAGCGCTTAGCGTATCGCCATAGTATTGCGCCACATCCTGAGTCCACACTTGCCCAGGATTGGTTGTGAATCGCCCTCCGCCGACCGCGCTAGCGATCGGCGCAAAGGTCCCCACATCAGACAGGCTGTCGCCAAACGAGACCACTTGCAGAGCAATGCCGCCCGCTGGGCCGGACGCGCCACTGCTGCTACTCGAGCCGCCTCCGCCTCCATCCCCGCCGCATGCGGCAACCAGTAAAATCACCACGGCAAGAATCGCGGCACGTACCTGATCGATGCTTCTTTGCATGGTCTCCCCCGCAGGTTGGCCGGGCAACCGCCCCCACGTGGCGGGCCGATCGCCTGCCGCATATCGCTCTTGCGATAGGTACCTTGTCTGGCTGACGAGTGCAAAGCGCACATGGCTGCCTTACCGCTGATCGGCGGCCCATCCGTAGCCCAGCAGTAGCTAGACAAGCGAAGGCCCCTGCGAGATGCCGCATGACCCATTGATTATAGTGACCTGAACGGGCCGTGCAGTCGGTACGGTGCCGGACATGGTGCAGCGAGCACCACTGCACGGCCGTCGCCCCTGGTGTGTTGCGTCAGCCGCTTGAAACCCCAGCCACCATCGAAAACAAACTGTTGGCTAGCCAGTCGACGCATGCGCCTCAAGCCGAGGATTCGCCGGGTCGCACCAGGTTCTTCCGAATCAACTTTGAGAGTCGGCTTTGCCAGGGGCTGCGGCTGCATCCAGGGCCAGCATTGCGGGCGCGATCATCGCCTGCAAGCGGGCGCGGCTGACGCCGTCGCGGGCCTGCACGGAGATGCCGTGCAGCAGCGCGCCGTAGAGATCGCCAAGCGCGGCGATGTCGGTGTCCTGCCGCAGCTCACCGCTTTGCACCGCCGCATGCAGCCGGTCAACGATGGACTGCGTGCGCTGGCGGCGATGCTCCGCCAGCCAGTCGGCCACCGGTTCGTTCTCAAGTGCGCAACTGCTGGCCGCGGACACCACCAGGCAGCCATGCGGACGGCCGCGTTTGGTGTAGGTCCGCGCCGCGTCGTTGAGCAAGCGTTCGATGGCCTGCCTGGCCGACTCCTCTTCCTGCATGGCGCGATCCGCGAAACCACCTTCGCCTGCTTCGTATAGCGCCACCGCTTCCCGGAACAACGCTTCCTTGCTGCCGAACGCCGCGTAGATGCGCGCCGAAGCCAGGCCCAGCGCCTCGACCAGCGTCGACATCGAAGCGCCTTCATACCCTCGCTCCCAGAACACGGTCATGGCCGTATTCAGGGCTTGGTCTCGATCAAATTCTCTGGGGCGTCCGGCCATGTTCTGCTCGTGAGTGAATGCTGTTGCGGCGTGCATTTTACCGTCGCGGCGCCGAACACGGTTGACTTCCTCATCCTTGCCATCTATTCTTTGTCGCTCAACAAACAATAGACGGTTCAATCCATGCAAACCATCAAAGGCCCAAGTCTCCACCTCGCCCAGTTCAGCGACACGCAAGCGCCGTTCAACACGCTGCCCGCCATCGCCAAATGGGCCGCCGACATCGGCTTCAAGGCATTGCAGATTCCGGCGTGGGACGAGCGCCTGTTCGACGTGAAGACCGCGGCGCAAAGCCAGACTTACTGCGATGATGTCAAAGGCATGCTGGCCGGGCACGGCCTGGTCATCAGCGAACTGACCACGCATATCTTCGGGCAGCTGGTGGCGGTGCATCCCGCCTACGATGCAATGTGCGACAACTTCGCGCCGCCCGCGCTACGCGGCAATCCGCAGGCGCGCTCCGCATGGGCGCTGGAGCGCCTCCAGCTTGCCGCCAAGGCGTCGCGCCGGCTTGGCCTGACCGAGATGGGCACCTTCTCCGGCTCGTTCGCCTGGCCTTACCTGTTCCCTTTCCCGCAGCGCCCGGAAGGCTTGATCGAAGCCGCCTTCGAAGAACTCGCCAAACGCTGGTTGCCGGTGCTCAATGCCTGCGACGCGCAGGGCGTCAACCTTTGCTATGAGATTCACCCCAGCGAAGACCTGCACGACGGCGCCACCTTCGAGCGCTTCCTCGGCCTGGTTGGCGACCATCCGCGCTGCCACATCCTGTTCGATCCCAGTCACTTCGTGCTGCAACAGCTGAACTACCTGGACTACATCGACTTGTACCGCGACCGCATCCGCATGTTCCACGTCAAGGATGCCGAGTTCAACCCAAGCGGGCGGCAAGGCATCTATGGCGGCTATACGTCATGGACCGAGCGCGCCGGACGCTTCCGCTCGCTGGGCGATGGCCAGGTCGATTTCAAGTCGATCTTCTCCAAGCTCGCGCAATACGACTACCAAGGCTGGGCCACGCTTGAGTGGGAGTGCTGCCTGAAAGACCAGGAAGACGGCGCGCGCGAAGGCGTGGATTTCATCAACCGCCACATCATCCGCGTGACGTCGCGCATCTTCGACGACTTTGCTGGCGCCACCGTCAACAAGGCCCAGATCGACAGCATGCTCGGCATCGCCTGACACCAACATCGCACCCATCGCATCCATTGCATCCAATGAAGACACCCATGCAAGACAACGCCCAACACACACACACCTATGTGCGCATCGACGGCCACCGCGTGCACTGCGTTACCGCAGGCAGCGGCCAGCCGGTTCTGCTGATTCCCGGCTGGCCGCAGACGTGGTTCGCCTGGCGCCATGTGATGGCGGCAGTCGCGCAACGCGGCTTCCTCGCCGTCGCCGTCGACCCGCCGGGTACAGGGCACTCCGACCGGCCGCCCACGGGCTACGACACCGGCGCCACCGCCCACACATTGCACCGCGTGATGGCCGCGCTGGGCCACGATCGCTATCAGGTGGTCGGCCACGATGTGGGCATGTGGGTGGCCTACGCCCTGGCCAGCGACCATCCCGACGCCGTCACGCGGCTGGCGCTTACCGAGGCCGTGATCCCCGGACTTGCGCCTGCGCCGAGCATCTTCGCCCCGCCTGCCGAGAACAAGTTCCTGTGGCACTTCATGTTCAACCAGGTTGCCGATCTGCCCGAGACGCTGATCGCCGGGCGCGAAGCCGCCTACCTGAATTTCATGTTCGACCAGTGGTCCCATCGCCGCGACCGCGTGGCCGTGGACACTTACATCGCGGCCTATTCGGCGCCGGGCGGCCTGCGCGGCGGTTTCGGCTACTACCGCGCGATTCCGGAAACGGTGCGGCAGAACCGCGAACGCGCAAAGCGCAAGCTGGCGATGCCGGTGCTAGCCATCGGCGCGGAGCATGCGACCAACGACGCGCCGCAGGTGACCCTGCGCGACAACGCCATCGACCTGCGCGGCGTGGTGGTCCCGGACTGCGGCCACTTCATCATGGAGGAGGCACCAGAGGCATTCATGGCGGAACTGCTGCCGTTCCTGGAAGCGCAGCAGGGAGGGCATACGCATGGCCGTTGATGTGGATATCGCTCGCTTCCTGGCCGCGTTGCCAGCAAGCGGCGGTGAGACGTCGCTAGCGGAAATGCGCCACGCCACCGAACGCGACTTGCCCGCGCTGCACGGCCCCTTGCAGGACGTGGCCGCGATCAAGATGTTCAGCGTGACAACCGATGACGGCCACGAGATCAGGATTCGCGGCTACTGGCCGACGGCGTCGCGGCAAGCTGACGCGCCGCTGCCCGCCATCGTGTTCGCGCACGGCGGAGGCTGGTTTCTCTGCTCGCTGGCGCTTTACGACAACCCCTGCCGTGCCTTGGCCAACGCCACCGGCTGCGTGGTGCTGTCGGTGGACTACAGGCTCGCGCCCGAGCACAAGTTTCCTGTGCCGCTGGAGGACGTGTATCGCGCGGTGGAGTGGGCATTCGACAAGGCCGCGGAACTCGGCATCGATCCAAAGCGGATCGCGGTAGGCGGCGACAGCGCCGGCGGCAACCTTGCAGCCGCCGCAGCCCTGCTGGCACGCGAGCGCAATGGCCCCGCCATCGCACATCAGTTGCTGTTATATCCCGCGTTGGACAGCGCGATGGACTCGGACTCCTACGCCGAATTTGCCGAGGGCTACTACCTGACGCGGGATGTCATGGCGTTCTGCTGGTCGGCCTACCTGCGCGGACCGGCGGACAAAGGCTCGCCATATGCGTCGCCGCTGCGCGCAGAGCGGCTCGATGGCCTGCCGCCCGCCACCATTCTGGTCTGCGAGTACGACCCACTGCGCGACGAAGGCGAGGCCTATGCCCGCCGGCTCGCCGACGCCGGCGTCATCGTGCAACAGACTCGCCTGCCAGGCATGGTGCATGCCTGTATTCACCTGCTCGGCGTGGCGCCTGCTGCGCAATGCCTGTTCGATCGCGGCGGCGCCATGATGAAAGCGGCGCTACGGGCGTAGCCTTCGGATACCACTCAGGCGCGCAACGCGCCTGACGCCTGCGGATGAACCTGGTGGACGCTGGGCAGGCCAACGCGCCGCCCGCGAGCAGTGCTCCACATCGCTCGCGGGCGGCATTCTCCGCGCGAATGCGGCAGGGCTCGGAACATCGGGTCCCATTTTTGCCTACACGTTTCCCGCACTGGCGCTGTATTCTTTAACCATGCCCGGTGGCGCAGCCCGCACATTCACGGGCTCACCTTCGATTGGTTTTCCTAGGACGTGTACGTGGTCCCCCATGTCCAAGAACTTCAAACGCGCCTCTACGAAAACGCCGGCCACGTCCGCTCGTCATGGTGCCGAAGGCAGCGACAGAATCCTGCTGTATTTCGGCTGGCTAACCCTGTTCATCTATCTGGCAACGCCCGCCGGTCTCCTGGTTGATATACAGACATCGTACATACTCAAGAACCAGTTGCATGCAACGGCGACGCAGATCTCCACATTCCGGCTGGTTACGGGCATACCCGTGTACATCGCGTTCGTTTTTGGCCTCGCGCGCGACCAATGGAACCCGCTGGGATTGCGCGATCGTGGCTTCTTCCTGATTTTCGCTCCGGTGACCGCGGTGGCATTCATCTGGATAGCGTTTTCAGGTTTCTCATACGCGCGACTGGTCATCGGGATGCTGCTGGCAATGCTGTCGTCCCGATTTGTCGCCGCAGCCTATCAGGGCTTGATCGCACTGGTGGGCCAGGAGAAGCGCATGTCCGGGCGCCTGAGCGCCCTATGCAACGTGGTCAGCTCCGTCCCTGTCGTTGCGGGCGCGTTCGCTTCCGGGTACATCTCGGATCATCTCGCCGCGAAAGAAGCCTTCATCCTGGTCGCGACGGTCACGATATTGATTGCCGTGCTGGGGCTCTGGAAGCCCGTTTCCGTCTTCGGCCAACTCTACGATCAGCCGCAAGCCAGAGGCGCAGATCTGGTTGGGAATGTCAGGCGGCTGGCGAAACATAAGGCTGTCTATCCGGCTGTTCTCATCTGCTTCCTGTGGAATTTTGCGCCAGGATCGGCCACTCCGCTGCAGTTCTATCTGAGCAATGCGCTGCACGCGTCGGATTCCGTCTACTCGTACTACAGCGGGATCTTTGCCGCCGCGTTCATCCCGACATTCTTGCTGTATGGCTTTCTGTGCAAGAAAGTACCGCTGAACAAGCTGCTGTGGTGGGGAACGATCGTCGCAGTGCCGCAGATGATTCCGCTGGCATTCATTCACTCTGCCAATCTCGCCCTTGTATTGGCGGCACCGATAGGGCTCATGGGCGGCGTAGCCACGGCAGCGTACCTCGATCTCGCGATGCGGTCCTGTCCGCCTGGCCTGCAAGGCACCTTGATGATGCTGGTGGATGGCGTTCTCGCGCTCTCGGCGCGTGCCGGCGATCTACTGGGCTCATGGATCTATAACAGCAGCCCAACGCACGGATTCACCTATTGCGTGATCGCGACAACCGTGGTGTACGCACTGATCCTGCCCTTGATCCCGCTGGCGCCGAAGGAGTTGATTGCTACCAAGGATGGCGAACAGAACCCGGGAGTCGAGGCCGAGGTGCTGAGCGAGATTCGGGAAGCGTAAGCGAGCAACTAGTCCCGCCTGCCCCGTCTGGCGAATGGAGAACGCTTAAAGC
Organism: Cupriavidus sp. UME77; assembly: GCF_014170355.1. Classification (NCBI taxonomy): domain Bacteria; kingdom Pseudomonadati; phylum Pseudomonadota; class Betaproteobacteria; order Burkholderiales; family Burkholderiaceae; genus Cupriavidus; species Cupriavidus sp. UME77. The sequence goes on along the minus strand of NZ_LZZU01000014.1, from coordinate 2,584 downwards.
AAAGTCGATCCCCGAGGTTACTCCAGCACCAGTCATCCTGTTTCGCTCACGCACAACGCGCTCGAGGACGGGTTCTGCTCCGAGCAGACTCAACTGATCGATGGAGGACCAATGGCAAGTTGCACGGTAGCCCGTGAGGAGGCCAGCCGTCGCCAGCTAGCCCTCGATCGCCCCGACTCAGCTTCGAGATTCCGTAGTAGACCCACAAGGGACAGATACACCGCTACAAAGTGGTCGTTGGGGCCGTCGTGTTATCCAAGGATGCCCCAGAGAAACGAATTTTCTCGAATGCTATGGCAATCGACTCGTCGGAGGCACCAGCGAAAGACGATGAGTGATAGTTTCAACGGTCTGCTCAACGGAAACGTTAGCTGTGTCGACTACAAGATGGTCCGAATCCCATGTGTCATATTGACGTTCAAGCACGCTCTTCCATGTGGGCAGCTTGTGGCCTGGGATATCTGCCTGTCGCTCCTCGACCCTCAGACGGTGCGCCGTTGTATCAGAACAAATCAGCTCAATCTCGAAGATTTGCACACCTGCTTCGAGCGCCACGCTTGCCCAGGCGCTACGCGTCACATGCAACGAATTGACCGAGTCCGCGACGACGGTCATCCCCAGGCGCAAATTATCTTTTGCAACGGCATATGCAGCAAGATAGCCGGCAGGTCCGATATCAGCCCTGTCGCTCCCGGCCGCAATCAGCGCCTGTTCCAACGTATCGATACGCAGATATACCGCGGCGAGCTTGCGTGCAAGTGCTTGCGCTACCGTTGTCTTTCCGGTACCCGGTAGTCCTCCGAAGGCAATCAACATTTCCGACGCTCCCTGTATTCGAATGTAAGACGCAGCAGCTAGCAATCGGGCGGTATCCCGTAGCAGGCGTAGAACGCCGCGATCGGGGCTTCGACGGCGAGCGCCTGCAGTGGGAAGGCGAGTGCCAGGTCTTGAACGTTCGTCAGTCTCGATAGCCGTTTTTTGAAGTCCTGCACAACCTCGAATCTGAGCGAGCCGTAGCGATCGAGAAATTGTCCCCACAGCGATACGTGGCGATACCGCGGTTCCGCGACCCTGGCGCTCGCGACGTACGCTGCGGGAAAGCACCGCTGATATGCAGGAAGGTGATAGAGCCACGAGGTGCCCACCACGCGTGTCACTTGTCGCCTGTTGCGTTTGACGTCGCCGAAGAGTGACCGCAGTTCAGCAAGCCGTGCAGGCAGGCGCTCCCGGCTCAATGGAGATGCCGCGGCGGATTCCGCATTCCGGAAGTGAATTCGCACACATTCCGCGTCCTGCATCGCATATGAAAAACAGCCGGTTTCCGGGACCGTCGCAGACATCCGCGAATCTTCACCTTGCGCTAGATAGAAGCGATAGGTCCAGTCGCAAATATCCGATGTACGGGTCAGTCCATCGACGTACAAACGCCAAACGGGATGACACGGGTCAAAATCCCTACCTAGCCCAAACCGAATGTAGAAGTTCGTGTAATCGAGCAACGCTCGGTCGACGGGCATTTCGACAAGAGCTGCAACGGTTCGAGCGAAGTCAAGCTGCAGCCCGAAAAAATCCCTGCTGTATGCCATCGGCGCCGCTCCCCCGAGCAAGAATCATCAATCGCCCAGCATTCTATCCGAGTAACTGCTCAAGGCGGCTGCTGCCAATCCAGGCCAAACACCGGTCATTGACGTGCTGATTGGCTTTGACGCACTCAGCGCGCGTGCCTCGCCTGGCTACGACGATCTTTAGCTTACATGCCGAGGTGCTTCTTGTAGAAAAGGCACAAATTGCTCAAGCGGGTTGCCCGTAGCATCGGGTTGGTCATACAAGTCGTAGTGGCTGGCGCCTTCGACGATCTGCAGGGCCTTCTGCGTGGAGCGGGCGCGGCGGCTAGCCCCAACGCTAGCTTCCGGGTCGGGCTGGTTAATGATTTCGGATAGATCATATTGCTCAATCCAGCGCTGCATATCGCGCGCCGAAACCTTGCCGAACATGGCCAGATTCGGCTGGCCATGGCGCATTAAGGTGATTTCCCTGCTCACTGTATTCACGTCCTTGCCGTCCAGTGAGTGCAGAAGATACACGCTGCGGGTACTTTAAAAGCGAGATGGTGGGATCCGATTGCGCTGCCGCTCGAGGCGACGGACCATGCAGCGGTGTATTAACTCGACCTCAGAGTGAACGCCAGCAGCAGCACGTTCACGATCAGCAATCCGTAGAGGATCGCCATGCCTGCGGAGATGGCCCGACGCCGTTCATGTCTTGGCGAGGAAGCACGCCGATCTCGCTTGCGTTTCCAAAGCCGGGCCGCGCCAATGCCAACGGCGGCGAGGCCCGCTGAGGTTCCCCTTGTTTTTCGCCTTCCAAGGGTAAGGGAGTCAAGCCGCCATGTCCCGTGGGTGTTCCCAGTCCCGGAGGTACTGGGCCGGGGACACATAGCCGAGCGTGGAGTGTCGGCGGCTCCGATTGTAAAAGATCTCGATGTAGTCAAAGAGATCGTCTTTGGCTTGCTCGTGCGTGGCGTAGCGCTGGCCATGCACCCGCTCGTTTTTCAGACTGTTGAAGAAGCTCTCGCTCGGGGCAT
>NZ_LZZU01000013.1:0-157507 GCF_014170355.1 Cupriavidus sp. UME77 | reverse complement strand
AGGGGCTGGCCGCCGGGGCTAAGGTGGTGGATGTGGCGTTGGATCTGGGGTATGAGAGTCCTAGTGCGTTTTCTACTATGTTCAGGAGGCAGTTTGGGGTGCCGCCTAGTGGGTTTTTTCGGTGAATTTTTGGGGGGTCAAGGGGGGGACTGTTGGCTCTTGTCCAAGCTTCGGATTTGATTGATACGGCGTTGGCTTTTGCACCCAAGGTGCCGTACGACGGGTTGGTCGTTGCTTATTTCATCGGCGTTGGTTTTTGCACCCAAGGGCCATACGACATCCCCCTGCGGGGGCTGCCGGTCACTTTTCTTTGACCGGCAAAGAAAACTAACGAAAAGAAAGCCGCCCTGCCGGGGGCAGAGCAATAAGGCTTATGTGGGGCGGTGGTTGCGTCGTACGGCCCGGAGTGTTGGCTGGCGTGTCCAACCGGCTTTGAGGTCATCGCTACGGCATGACTCAATGGTCACGTGGTGGTGCCCCTGATCGCTTTGCTCGGTGCGCGTTCGGGCATCTGCCGTTCGCGGTGCGCAACGCCACGATCCTGCCTGCCCTGGTGGTTTCGTGGTTTTGTCTCTGGCGGCGGCCGCCCGGCCATTTGATGCCCTGCCGTACCGGCGCGAGCGGCACCTTGCTATCAACTCCTCTGGTTTCGTGGTGGGCACCGTGGCCCGCCCGCGAGGGCCGTGCTCAGACCCCCCACGACGCTCGTCCTCCGAGACAAAACCACGAAACCAGCCACACCCGAAACGGCGCAGCACTTCGCCCCGGGAACGGCAGATGTGGGAACGGTCACCGCACACGAGGTCAGGGGCCGCACCACGTAACCCATGGGTCATGCAGAAACGATGTCCTTTGGGCCGGTAGGATTGGCTAGCCAACACTCCGGGCCGTACGACGCAACCATCGAGGCAAAAACAGCCTTATTGCTCTGCTCCCGGCAGGGCGGCTTTCTTTTCGTTAGTTTTCTTTGCCGGTCAAAGAAAAGTGACCGGCAGCCCCCGCAGGGGGATGTCGTATGGCTCTTGGGTGCACGATGCCAACGCCGACGAAGTAAACAGCGACACCCCTGGCAGGGCAATGTCGCATGGCCCTTGGTTACAAAAACCAACGCCGCATCAAAAACGACCATAAACCCCAGCCAGCCAATCAACCAACTCATCCCAAAATCAATCCGTCGTACTAGGACTCCAAAACGCCTGATGAATATGCTCCGACTCCGCCAGTTCCGCCATCAATCGATCCAGCACATCCCCATCGACGGAGGTCGACGTAAGCACCGCCTCAATCTCGACATCGCTATCCCCGAACGCATGCACCTCCAGGTCCCGGGTCGGGTAGTTCCCCGCCTCCAGCGTATCTTCAAGCAAGCGCAACGCCAGCTTCTGCGCGGACCGCGGCGCAATCACATAGACCGTGTTGGTCACCTCCACCGCGGTCGTATCCATTGGCTGCTGGTTGATGCGATTCACCACTGGCCGCAACAGGGTATTGGCCGCCAGCACAAACAGGCAGCCCAGCCCGGCCTCGAGAATCAGGTCCGCGCCCGCGCTGGCGCCGATCGCCGCCGACCCCCATAGCGTGGCCGCGGTATTCAATCCCCGCACATTGCCTTCCTCCCGCATGATCACGCCGGCACCGAGAAAGCCGATGCCCGAGACCACATAGGCCACCACGCGCACCGCGCCGTCGTGCCCTGCCATGCGGTTGGCCATGTCGACGAAGATGGCGGCGCCTACCGCCACCAGCACATTGGTGCGCAGGCCGGCCGTGCGCTGGCGGATCTGCCGCTCGTAGCCGATTACCGCGCCGAGGATGAAGGCGGTGCTCAGGCTGACGGCGGTGTCGAGCAGCGAGTCAAGGTTGATGTTCTGAAAGGCTTGGAGGGACATGATGGTTTTCCCGGGCTTGAAAGTTATTGTTATGGAACCGCTCGCGTCTTTTTACGCCGGCCAGGTGTCACGCCGATGTCATGGGCGGCGCCTCTCGCGCAAGCATCGCGATCGGCGCCGCCCAGAGCTTATTGCCAGCCAAAGCGTCGGATATAGAAGCGCTTGACCGCCGTCACCAGCAGGGCGTAGCCCAGCACGATGCCGATCATCCAGGGAAAATAGCCCGGCGGCAATGCTTCCAGCTTGAAGTACGCCGCCAGCGGGCCCATTGGCAGCCAGATGCCCACGGCCATGATGGCCACCGTGGCCAACGTCAGCGGCCACGCCGCGCGGCTCTGGATGAACGGCAGCTTGGGCGTGCGGATCATGTGCACGATCAGCGTTTGCGTGAGCAGCCCGACCACGAACCAGCCGGACTGGAACAGCGCCTGCGCCTCCACGTTGTTGGCGGCGAACACGTACCACATCACCACATAGGTCGTGATATCGAAGATCGAGCTGATCGGGCCGAAGACCACCATGAAGCGGCCGATGTCGCCCGGGTTCCAGCGCAGTGGCCGCGCCACCAGTTCCTTGTCCACGCGATCAAACGGAATCGCGATCTGCGAGACGTCGTACAGCAGGTTCTGCACCAGCAGTTGCAGCGGCAGCATCGGCAGGAAGGGCAGGAAGGCGCTGGCCACCAGCACCGAGAACACGTTGCCGAAGTTGGAGCTGGCCGTCATGCGGATGTACTTCAGCATATTGCTGAAGGTGCGCCGGCCTTCGATCACGCCTTCTTCCAGCACCATCAGGCTCTTTTCCAGCAGGATGAGGTCGGCGGCTTCCTTGGCGATATCCACCGCGCTGTCTACCGAGATGCCGATATCGGCCGCGCGCAGCGCGGGTGCATCGTTGATGCCGTCACCCATGAAGCCAACCACGTGGTCGTTGGCGCGCAGCGCCAGCACCAGTTGCTCCTTGTGCAGCGGCGACAGGCGTGCGAATACGTTGTGGTCTTCCACGGCACGGGCCAGCGTTGGGGCGTCCATCTTCTCGATGTCCGGCCCCAGCAGCACGCGCGTGACGGGCAGCCCCACTTCGCGGCAGATCTTGGCGGTGACCAGTTCGTTGTCGCCGGTCAGCACTTTCACCGTGACGCCGTGCTCGGCCAGCGCCTTGAGCGCGGGCAGCGTGGAATCCTTGGGCGGATCGAGAAAAGCGATGTACCCGACCAGCGTCAGCTCGCATTCGTCAGCCACGCTGTACTGCGTTTGCGTGGTGGGCGTTTCCTTCATGGCCACCGCGACCACGCGCAGGCCTTCCTCGTTGAGGTCGTGCGTCACCTGGCGCACGCGCGCCAGCATGTCGGCGTCCAGCGCTTGCGCCGCGCCATCGATCTGCACGCGCGTGCAGATGCCCAGCATTTCCTCCACCGCGCCTTTGCAGATCAGCTCGTTGTGATCCTCGCGCTCGGCCACCACCACCGACATGCGGCGTCGCTCGAAATCGAACGGGATTTCATCGACCTTGCTGTAATGCTGCGTCAGCTTGAGCTCGCTTTGCAGCTCCACGTGATCGAGCACCGCGCGGTCGAGCAGGTTCTTCAGGCCGGTCTGGTAGTAGCTGTTCAGGTAAGCGTGCTTGAGCACGTCGGTGCTGATGCGGCCCAGCACATCGGTGTGGCGCTCCAGCACGATCTTGTCCTGCGTCAGCGTGCCTGTCTTGTCGGTGCACAGCACGTCCATGGCGCCGAAATTCTGGATCGCGTCGAGCCGCTTGACGATGACCTTGCGGCGCGACAACATCACCGCGCCCTTGGCCAGCGTGGAGGTCACGATCATCGGCAGCATCTCGGGCGTGAGCCCTACCGCGACGGACAAGGCAAAGAGGAAGGCCTGCGTCCAGTCGCCCTTGGTAAAGCCGTTGACCAGCAGCACCAGCGGCGCCATCACCAGCGCGAAGCGGATCAGCAGCCAGCTCACCTGGTTGACGCCAGCCTGGAAGGCCGTGGCCGAGCGGTCGGTGCTGGTGACGCGCTCGGCCAGCGTGCCGAAGTAGGTGTGGTTGCCGGTGGCCAGCACCACGGCGGTGGCGGCGCCCGAGACTACATTGGTGCCCATGAAGGCGATGTTGGAGAGCTCCAGCGGGCTGTCGTGGCGATCGCGCAGTTCGGCGAATTTCTCCACGGGCAGCGATTCGCCCGTCATGGCCGCCTGGCTGATGAACAGGTCCTTGGCCGCGATGATGCGGCAGTCGGCGGGAATCATGTCGCCGGCCGAGAGTGCGACCAGGTCGCCCGGCACCAGCTTGCGGATAGGCACTTCGATCTTGTGCGGCGGGCGGGAATGCACGTGCACGTTGAAGTACTCCGCGCTGAAGGCGGCAACGCCGGCCGAAAGGTCCCGCCGGATCACCGTGGCGGTGGTGCTGACCATGGCCTTGAGGCTCTCCGCGGCCTGGTTGGAGCGCCGCTCCTGCACGAAGCGCAGCAGCGTGGACAGCGTCACCATGGTGCCGATGACGATCGTTGCCTTCATGTCCTCGGTGAAATAGGAAATCGCCGCCAGAAGTGTCAGCAGCAGATTGAACGGGTTGCTGTACGAATGCCACAGGTGCAGCCACGCCGGCAGCGGCTTCTCATGGTCGACCTCGTTCGGGCCGAACTGCTTGAGCTTTTCCTCCATCTCGGCGCTGGTCAGCCCGTCCTCGTGGGAGTGCATGCGTACCAGCACGGCCGGCACGTCCTCGCGCGCGGCGCGCTTGAGCGATTGCGCCAACTGCTCTGGCACGGTGCGCGACGGCCCCGGCTTGCCCAGCGACTCGAATATCGCCAGCCGGCGGAAGTGGTGGGTCGCCCGGCGCGTGCGCAGGAAGGCGACGAAGAGCGTTTTCATCAGGTTCATCGGTGCGGTTTCCCAAAAGTCCCGGCGTGCCGGGCGGCGATGCTGGAGTGAGGCGAGGAGCGGCAAAGGCGGGCGCGTCGCGCCGCCTTCGCCGGATGCGGTGAGCGTGACAGCGGCGCGCGCGTCAGCCCGGCCGAGGCCCTTGTGCGGCGTCATGACGCGCTGCGGCATGGCGCGCGGGCGGCAGGGCCAGCGTGAGCAGGAGGACAGCGGCGCTGCCTGGCCCGCCGGCGTGGCAGCGCAGGATCTGCAGCGCCAGCAAGGCATGTTGTGCGATGAAGAGGGACGGCATGGGGCCTCCTGGCGCTAACGCTCGATGGCGCGCGCAGGCAGCGGCGGATAACGCATCGCGAAACTGCGGACGAACGCATTCTCGCGGCGGGATGGCCGCAGGCATTTGCAACGAACTGGGAGGGGGTCGCACGGAGAACCCGTGCAACGGACCACTACCCGCCGGTATCGGCTAGGCAGTGGCGGTAAGACGCCTGGACTTGCCTAGCCGTTCAAGGTTTGGCCGTAAGGCCAACTAGAACAACTGTCCATGGAGATGACTCCGAAGCGATAACGGGGCGAAGGGTAACAAAGGCGGCGCGCGCTTGGCAATCTTTTTCTTCCGGCTTTTTCCGCCGAATAGGACACGTCCTAAACTTTGCGTTTTTCGTGCCGTAAGGCAATGCGTATGGGCTGCTCCTGCGAGACGATCGGCGCGCCTTCGATGCGCTTTCCATGCTTATGTGTAGTAGCGCCTCGCACCAACCTTTGTCAGAATAGGGGGCTGCCATTTTCCCGGCGTTGGGCAAAGCACCGCCCGACGTTCAGCCACTCGGATGCTCGCACAAGGTTCCGGCATTCGAGTCAACCACCGCGCCGGCTTGCGGCATCACGCTGTGGCCTGCCAGCATCGAACCCCTTCCGTTCCCTGTGTTCCCAACCTGCCAGAAGCCTATGACCACTGTGCTCCCGAGTGAAACGCAGGACGCCGTGCGCGAGCTGATCCTGCTGATTTCTCTGCACGACCAGGATGCCGCGGACAAGTACTGGACCGCGTTCCAGCATGCGCTTGCGCGCACCGAGACCGGCTGCGAGGGCCATATGCTGCTATGGCCGCTGACCGAAGCGATCGGCGCCGCAGGCTTTTACGTGGAATGGAAAGACACGGCCGCCGTGGTGCGCGGTGTGCAAGCCTTGTGCGACCGCGTCGGCCTGCGCGTGGACTGGGGCGCGCCCGAGCCACTCGCGGCGGCCTTCCTCGCGGGCAAGGATGTGCCCGGCTTGATGGCGATCGCGCAGGTCTCGTTGCAAGCGGCCGGCTTTACGCTGTGGTGCTGGGATACGCAGGCGGACGCCTACGCGGGATGGATGATCCGCAGCGCGGACGAGCCGGTGCTGGCCGAGCTTGCCAGGCAGCTTCACCTGATGATCGATCCCGCCGACGAAACCTACTGAGCCCGCTCCGGCTCGGTGTTCACAATTGTTGACATTTGCACCGGGTGGCAGCGATAGCCTCATGGCCGTCCGATGCTGGCTAGGCGGCATGCCTGTGCGCTTTGCGCATTGCCGCCGCCTTTCACGCTTTTCGACAGAGCCGGACTGTGCGATCCATGCGCGCGCCAAGTGCATCGTCTTGCGGGATCGCCAGACGGGTGAGGCGCAGTGACACAGTTGTTTGCGTTTGCAAAATGGGGGAGCCGCTAACCTGTCGGCCGGGGTGTCCAAAACGGCGTCCCTGACCCGCAGGCAGCAGTGCCCCCTGCTGCCGATTTGCCCGCCAGGCCATGTTTCATGGCCTGGCTTTTTTCGGTGCGCGGACTCGGCTGCGCCAGCGCAAAAGCGCGCCAATACGATATGGCACAATGCCATCTTGCTTTTTGCCGGGGCCACGGCGAGCGCTGCGGCGGTTCGCGCACATGGCTGCGGTTCGCCCCCATTTCCTTAGCTGAGATTCATTCCGGATTGCCCGCGCAGCGCGCCAAAGAGCGCCCGAAGTGGCGAACCGGACGCCCCGCATGCGCTTTTCCCATTTTGTTCATCTCGCCGCCGGGACCCTGGCGTGCAGCCTGAGTCTCGCCTGCGCGGCCGCGCAGGCAGCCCCCACCGACATGCCAGCGAGCGCGCTGCCCGCGGTCCAGCTGGCCGCCCTGCGCGCGCAGCGGCCGCTTCCACCTATCCGCTTCCTGCTCACCTTCGACGACGGCCCCGATGCCGGCGAGGATGGCAGCACGCCGCTGATTCTGCGCCAGCTTGCCGACAACCCGGTGACGCCGGGCATCAAAGCGCTCTTCTTCGTGCAGACCGCTCACCCGAGGCGCGGCGGCGGCGAGGCCGGCAAAGCGCAGATGCACGCAACCTGCCTCGCCGGCCATCGGCTGGCGGTGCATAGCGGGTTGCCGATCGGGCATCTCTCGCATACGCGCATGTCGCCCGAAGAACTGGAGGCGTCGCTGCTGTCGGGCGAGGCCGACATCATCGCGCAATGCCGCGGCGCGGCCCAGCTGGTACGCCCGCCCAACTGGGCCTACAACGATGCGGTGCAGGCGGTCTACCGCAAGCTCGGCCTGGGCATGCTGATGTCGGACGTGAACGCGCGTGACGGCAAGATCTACGGCTGGCATATCAGCCTGCGCCGCCGCTCCCATATGAATAGCGAGCTGGCGCAGGTCAAGGTGGCCATCGCCGAGCAGCGGCTGCCATCGATGGGGGGCGTGGTGCCGATCGTGGTGAGCTTTCATGACACCAACGACTACACGGCCTCGCACATGACCGAGTACCTGCAGATCCTGGTGGAAGAAGCCGGGGAGAACGGCCTGGTGCTGGCAGATCCGCCGTTCTACACGGATGCCCGGGTGGCCGAACGCGCCGCGCGGCTGCGCGCGCAGTCGGGCGTGTATGCGCGCGACAGCTGGCCCTGAGGCCTTGGCGGCAAGGTAATCGCGGGCGGGTCCTGGCTTGGGATAAGAGGGCACCTGCGACGTACAATACTGCGCCGGGGCCGGCTGTGACCTGCCGATCCGCCTAACCCAATTGCCGCCAATCACAATGGAAAGCGTCGTCACCGAGATTTTCTTCCGCCTTTCCACGGCGTTCTTCTGGCCGGTCGCGCTGGCCTTGCTGGTGCTGTTCGTGCTCTCGCTAGCCGATCTCGGCAGCCTGATCGTGCAGTCCCGGCGCCGCGCCGTGGCGCCGCGCAGCGATCTCCCCGCGCTGGCCAATGCGCTGGCCTCCAGCCTGCAAAATGGCACGCGGGCACATCTGGACGCGGCATTGCTGTCGCCTTCGCTAGCCCGCTTCTGGGGCATGCTGGAAGAACGGCTCGCCCGGCTCGATTCGCATGAACACCTTGACCTGTGGCTGGACGAAACGCTGCAACGCGAGGAGATGCGCGTGGCCAACCGGCTCGACCTGACCCGCACGCTGGTGCGCATCGCGCCGATGCTGGGCCTGGCCGGCACCATCATCCCGCTCGGGCCGGCGCTGCAATCGCTGCTCGGCGGCGACATGGCCGGCATGGTCAACCACCTGGTGATCGGCTTTGGCGCGGTCGTCTGCGGGCTGGTGCTGGGCGGCATCGCCTACGTGCTGACGCTCACGCGCGAGCGCTGGGCGCGCAGCGATCTCAAGGAAATGGAAAACCTGTGCGAGCTGGTGCTGCGGGCCATGCCCGAACCGGTGGCGCCCGCAGCGCACGCGCGCGCCGCCATCCATCTGGCCGGGACCCAGGCCTGATGGACGCGGGCCAGGGACACCAGTTCAGGCGGCGGCGCTTCGTGCGGCGGCGCCGCGCGCAGGGCGAGCTTGCCTCGGTGCATCGGGAGGACCCGCTGGCCGGCGTGGCCAACCTGTTCGATGCCTCCATCGTCTTTGCCGTGGGCCTGATGGTGGCGCTCACGCAAGCGTTCAGCCTGACCCAGCTGCTCAATCCCGATTCGCAGTTCACCCTGGTCCAGCGCGATCCGCGCACCGGCGAGCTGCAATTGCTGGAGAAGAACCGCAAGGAGGTCAAGGTCAGCAAAATGTCCCCGCGGCAGAAGACGGGCGAGGGCACCCGGCTGGGCGTGGCTTACCAGTTGCCGGATGGCAGCGTGGTGTATGTGCCGGAAGGCGCGGCGGCCGGCGCGGCCTCGGCCCCGGGCGCGCGTTGATGGCTTCGGCGCGGCGGGTTTCGCTGTGGCAGCGTTGGCTGCTGCTGATGCTTGGGCTGCTGTGCGCATGCCTCGGCGGCCCGGGCCATGCCCGCGCCGCCGAACCCGGACAGCCTGCCCCGGTACGTGTGCTGCTGGTCACCACCAATACACACCTGCTGCCCGCTGCCGAAGCGCGCCTGCGCGAACTAGCCGGGCCGGGCAGGGTGGTGCTGGACGCCGTGACGGCAGCGCCCGATGCGGCGCAAGTCGCCGCCGCCGATGTCATCTACGCGTATTTCGTTCCCACGGCCGTGCTGCGCCAGATGGCGCCGGCCGTGCGCCAGGCGCGGCAGCGCGGCGCGCTGGTGCTGGCGGCGCCGGCAGCGTCCGCCGAGGCCGCCTGGGGCTTTGGCCTGGACGCCGCGCGCAACCAGGCCGCCGAGGCTTACTGGAGTGCCGGCGGCGCTGACAACCTTGCGGGCTGGATGGCCTGGCTGGTGGCCGCCGTGCGCGGCGAGCGGGCCATGGCCGTGCCGCCGCCGCGCCCGCTGCCCGCCGCCGGCATCTATCATCCACGCGCAGCGCAAGCATTTGCCACGCTCAAGGACTATCTCGCCTGGTACCGCGCCGGCAAAAGCGGCCTGCCGGCCGGCGCACCGCTGGTCGGCATTGCCTTCTATGCCAGCAACTATCGGCAGCAGGATCTCGCGCATATCGATGCGCTGATAGTGGCGCTGGAGCGCCAGGGCATCGGCGCGGTGCCGGTGTTCGGCTGGCCGCTGTCCGGGCTGGATCCGATGCTCACGATCGACGGCCAGAGCCCGCTGCGGGCATTGCTGACGATGAACCTCACCATCAGCCGCGCCGAGGACAAGACCTGGCTGGAGCGCCATGGCCTGCATGCCATCAACCTGATCGCCACGCGCGACAGCCAGGCCGGCTGGCGGGCCGATGCGCGCGGCATCGGCGGCGAGCGCCTGCCGCTGCTGCTTAACACGCCCGAGCGGGCCGGCGCCTCGGAGCCGATCCTGTTCGCCACGCTGGAGGACGAGCACGGCGCCAAGGCCAGTCGTGCCGTGCCGGAGCGGGCGGACGCTGCGGTGGCCCGCGTGCGGCGCTGGATCGCGCTGCAGGACAAGCCCGCGGCGGACAAGCGCATCGCCATCCTTTACTACAACAATCCGCCGGGCCGCGGCAATATCGGCGCCAGCTACCTGGCTACGCTACCCTCGCTGGTGCAGGTCATGGCGCGGCTGCGCGAGGCGGGCTACCGCACGGGCGCCACGCTGCCGAACACTGCCGAGCTGACCGCGCTGCTGGAGCGCAATGGCCGCAACATGGAGGAATGGTCGCCCGGCGAACTGGCCGAGATGGTGTCGCGCGGCCGCGTTACGCTGCTGCCGATGGCGCAGTACAAGCGCTGGTTCGATGCCTTGCCCGCGGCGTTTCGCCAGTCGGTGGTGGCCGCCTGGGGCCCGCCCGAGCGCAATCCGCTGATGCTGGTGGGTGACGGCCATGGCGGGCAGGATTTCGTGATTCCGGGCCTGCGCTTCGGCAATCTGTTCGTTGGCCCGCAGCCGCTGCGCTCCACCTTCGCGCGAGCGATGGACAGCTCGCACGATACGGTGACGCCGCCGCCGCACTCGTATATCGCCGCCTACCTGTGGTATCGCCACGCCTTCGGCGCGGACGCGTTGGTCCACGTGGGCCGCCACGGCACGCTCGAATGGCTGCCTGGCAAGCAGGTGGGGCAAGGCGGCGACGACAGCGCCGAGGTGTTGCTGGGCGACCTGCCCAACGCTTACTACTACATCCAGGACGGCGGCGGCGAAGCCATCCAGGCCAAGCGCCGCAGCGCCGCCGTGCTGGTCAGCCACCTCACCCCGTTGATCGCCCGCGCCGGCTGGCCGGACAAACTGGCCAAGCTCGACGAGGTGATCGAGCAGCAGGAGGCCGCCGCCGACAGCTCCCCCGCGCTGGCGGACCAATACCGCCTGCAGGCGCTGGCGCAGATCCGCGCCCTCGGGCTGGACCGCCAGCTTGGGCTGGATCTCGGCGCGCCATGGGAGCAGGTCGAGCCGGTGATCCACCGCTTCTTGCATAAGGTGGAAGCCGAGCCGGTGCCGCTGGGCATTCACACGCTGGGCGAGCTGCCGCCGCTGGATGCGCAGCGCCAGGCGCTGGCCACCGTGCTGGAAAGCGCATTCGACGCGAGCGAGACGCGGGTGCTCGGCAAGGGCACGCTCTCGCGCTGGGCCGGCGCATTGGCAGAAGGCCGCGAGCCGGACGGCGCTGCCAGCGCGCCATTGCCGCCGCCGCTGGCGGAGAAGGTAAAAACCGCGCTGTCCAGTACGCGCGCCTGGCTGGCCAATCTGCGCGAATCGCCGCGCCGCGAGCTGGATGGCCTGGTGACCGTGCTGTCCGGCCACTACCTGCCGACCGCGCCGCTGGGAGACCCCGTGCGCACCCCGCAGGGCCTGCCCACGGGGCGCAACCTGCACGCCTTCGACGGCGCGCTGATCCCCACGCCTGCGGCCTGGCAGCTAGGCAAGCAACTGGCCGCGCAGACGCTCGCGCGCTATCGCGAGGAAACCGGCAAGGCGCCCGAGCAGGTGTCGATGGTGCTGTGGTACGGCGAGACCGAGCGTCACCAAGGCGCGATGGAGAGCGAGGCGCTCTACCTGATGGGCGTGGAGCCGGTCTGGAACGCGCGCGGCGTGGTGGAGGATGTGCGCCTGATCCCCGATGCCGAACTTGGCCGCCCGCGCGTCAATGTGCTGTTCACCATCTCCGGCATCTACCGCGACGGCTTCGGCGACAAGGTGGCGCTGCTGGACAAGGCCGCGCGCCTGGCCGCCGCCGCCGGCGACAACGCCGTCAGCCGCCACGACCGCGAAGCGCAGGCCACGCTGCTGGCAGCCGGCGTGGAGCCGCAACTTGCCGCGCGCCTGGCCCGCGCCCGCGTGTTCGCCGCCAAGCCCGGCAATTACAGCATCGGCGTGCAGCAGATGGTGGAGCAGAGCAAGGACGCGGCGCAGGCCGGAGAGCCGCCGGGCGCGCTGGCGCGGCAGTACTTGCGCTACATGAACTTTGCGTTCTCCAGCGTAGGCTGGGGCGAGACCGCGCCGCAGGCGCTGGCCAGCCACCTCAAATCCAACCAGGCCGTGCTGTTCTCGCGCGCCAGCACGCTTTACGGCGCGCTCGACAACGACGATACCTACCAGTACGCCGGCGGCCTCAACATGGCCACGCGCGCCGTCAGCGGGCAGGCGCCACGCTTCTGGCTGCACAACCTGCGCCGCGCCGGCGAAGAGCAGACCGTGGATGCCCGTACCTGGCTGGCCACCGAGCTCAACGCGCGCAACTGGAACCCGCGCTGGATCGAAGGCATGCAGCGCTCGGGCTATGCCGGCGCGCGCGAGATGTTCAAGGAGATCGAGCATCTCTACGGCTTCCAGGCCACCAGCCCGGAGCAGATGAGCGGCAGCTTCTGGCAGAACACCTATGACGTCTATGTGGCCGACAAGAACGGCCTGGGCATGGACGCTTTCTTTGCGCAGAACAACCCGCACGCGCGGCAGGGCATCCTGGCCCGGCTGCTGGAAGTGGACCGGCAGGGGAGCTACCGCTTCACGCCTGCCGAGCGTGCCGATATGGCACGGCGCTATGTGGCGTCGGTCAATCGCGACGGCTTGTCCTGCTCGGCCAATAGCTGCGGCAATCCCGTGCTGATGCAGTACATCGCCGGGCTGGGGCAGCAAGCCCGGCTGCCCACGCAGGCGCTGCGCGAATTCTCCGCGCGGCTGGCGACAGCCATGCCGGGGCGCGAGCCAGCCGCGCCGGCCGCGGCGTCTGGCCGGGCTGCACCGCCCGACGCATCCCGTGCGAGTCCGCCGCCGGCCCGGCAGGCCAAGCCCCCGCCAGCACCGGCGCCGCATCCCGCGACCGGCCAAGTGACAGGCCAAGTGACAGGCCAATTGCTCGAAAGCCGCGTGCTCAAGCTCGCCGCGCCCGCTCCGCTCAGTGGCCTGGCGCCGCGCGGGGCGCTCTGGACCGCTGCGCTGGTGCTGCTGCTGGTTGGCGCTGGCGCCTTTGCGGAGTGGTGGCGTGGCCGGCGGCAGCCCGCGCCACGCTGACGCGCCGCGGGTGGACAGCTCCGTGCGATCTCTTTATGCTGATCCCCTTGCCGCGGCCAGGCCCGTCGCCGTTTGCCGGAACAGACAACCGGCTGCGCAAGACGTAACTTGCGAAGGGCCTGCCACGCCGCGCATCGCGCGCCCCGATTCAACCCCAGCGCCAGCGCTGAATTCCCTTATCCGCCATGCAGACCCGTAAAATCCCCGCCACCATCGTCACCGGCTTCCTTGGCAGCGGCAAGACCACCTTGCTGCGCCATATCCTCGAGAACGCCAACGGACGGCGCATTGCGGTCATCGTCAACGAGTTCGGCGAGCTGGGCATCGATGGCGAGATCCTGAAGGGCTGCGGCATCGGCTGCGACGAATCCGGCCAGAGCAATGGCCAGCTCTATGAACTGGCCAACGGCTGCCTGTGCTGCACGGTGCAGGAGGAATTCTTCCCGGTGATGGAGCAATTGCTGGAGCGCCGCGGCGATATCGACCACGTGCTGATCGAGACCTCCGGCCTGGCGTTGCCCAAGCCGCTGGTGCAGGCTTTCAACTGGCCCAGCATCAAGAACGCCTTCACCGTGGACGCGGTCGTCACCGTGGTGGACGGCGCGGCAGCCGCGGCCGGCCAGTTCGCCGCCGACCCGGACGCCGTGGACGCGCAGCGCAAGGCGGATCCCAACCTCGATCACGAGTCCCCGCTGCATGCGCTGTTCGAAGACCAGCTCGGCGCGGCCGACCTCGTCATCCTCAACAAGACCGACCTGATCGACGACGCGCAGCGCGCCGACGTGGAAGCGTTGATCCGCCCGGAGATCCCCGCCGAAGTGAAGATCGTCGGCGCGCAGGGCGGCAAGCTGGATATCGAGCTGCTGCTGGGCCTGAACCGCGCATCGGAAGACACCATTCACCTGCGCCCGGATCACCACGGCTCGGCGGACGATCCCGATCACGCAGATCACCATCACGACGAGTTCGACTCCGTCGTCGTAGAGCTGGGCGAGGTGGACCGCGACCCGTTGATCGATGGCCTGCGCCGGCTGGTGGAAAGCCACACCATCTACCGCATCAAGGGCTTTGCCAAGCTGCCCGCCAAGCCCATGCGGCTGGTGCTGCATGGCGTGGGACGGCGCTTTGACAGCTACTTTGACCGCCGCTGGCTGCCGGGCGAGGCGCAATCCACGCGCATCGTGCTGATCGGCCAGGCGCTTGACCAGCCCACGCTGCAGGCTGCCCTGGAGGCCGCGCTGAGCGCCGCCGCCGTGCGTACGGCGTAAGGCGTAAGGCGCAAGGCAAAAGGCCCGCACCAGCCCATCCAGCCCACATCAGCCCACATCAGCCCAGACACCCGATGCACCTGCTTTCCACCCGTCCGGGCGGCTTCGTCGACGATAACGCCGGCGTGGTGCGCATTGAACAAAGCCCGGCGCAAATCGTGGTGCTCAGCGCGGCGGATACCACGCTGTCGCTGCTGGCCGGGGTCTTCCCGCGCCTGGGAGAGGGCTTTCCCACGGTGCGGCTGGCCAACCAGATGTACCTGCGCCAGCCGGCTTCGCTCGACATGTATGTGGACGACGTACTGCAGCACGCGCGCGTGGTGGTGGTCGACCATCTTGGCGGCGACAGCGACTGGCCCTATGGCCTGGAGCGGCTGACCGAACTGGCGCGCTCGCGCAACCAGCTGCTGGTGATGTTCTCCGGCGACCTGGCCGAGGACACCAACCTGCTCGCGCGCGGCAACGCGCCGCAAGCGCTGGCCAGCAACCTGTGGCGTTACCTGCGCGAGGGCGGCGCGGACAACGCCGAACAGTTCTTCCGCTGCCTGGCGCATCACGCTTTCGGCTGGGGCGAGCCTGCGTTGCAGCCGCGCGTGCTGCCGCAGGCGGCGATCTATCACCCGGCACACGGCGTGGCTACCGCGGCGGACTGGCAGCGGGAGTGGGCGCGGGATGGCCATGCCGATGCGCCGGTCGTGGCGCTGGTGTTTTACCGCGCCCACCTGCAGGCTGGCAACACCGCTGTGTTCGATGCCCTCATCGCCGCCTTGCGCGCACAGGGCATGAACCCGCTGCCGCTGGCGGTCAATTCACTCAAGGACACGCTGTGCCGCGAGGTGCTGCAGCATCTGTGCGCCGGGCACGGCGCGGCGCTGGTGCTGAACACCACGGCGTTTGCCGTCTCGTCGCTGGACGCGCCCGAGACCCTGGCGCTCGCCGGCGACGCGCCGGTGCTGCAGGTGATCCTGAGCGGCGGCAACCGCGAGGACTGGCTGCAGGACAGCCAGGGCCTGGGCCCGCGCGACGTGGCCATGCATATCGCCATGCCCGAGGTGGACGGGCGCATCATCACGCGCGCCGTCAGCTTCAAGGGGCTGGCCTATCGCTGCCCCCATACCGAGGTTGACGTGGTGCGCTACCAGCCCGACGCGGAGCGCATCGCCTTCGTGGCCGAGCTGAGCCGCCGCTGGTGCCGCCTGCGGCAGTTGGACAATGCCGACAAGCGCGTGGCGCTGGTGCTGGCCAACTATCCGGCCAACGAAGGGCGCATCGGCAACGGCGTGGGGCTGGATACGCCGGCCTCCGTCGTGGGCATTCTCGGCATGCTGCGCGAGCAGGGCTACCACTGCGAAGGCCTGCCCGCCGACGGCTACGACCTGATGCGCGGGCTCACGCAGGGCATCACCAACGACCTGGCGCACCGCGACCTGCGCCCGGCGTTCCAGAGCCTGTCGATGGCCGACTACCTGGCGCACCTGAGCCGCCTGCCGGCGGAAAACCAGCGCGCCCTTGCCGAGCGCTGGGGCAGCCCGGACCAGGACCCGATGGTGCGGCAGGGCCGCTTCATGATCGCCGGCGTGCGCAGCGGGCATCTGTTCGTCGGGCTGCAGCCTGCCCGGGCGTACGCGCTGCCGGGCGAGGAAGGCAGCCAGAGCTACGCCAGCTACCACGATGCCGATCTGGTGCCGCCGCATGGCTACCTGGCGTTCTACTTCTGGCTGCGCCACAGCTTCGGCGCCGACGCCATCGTTCACGTAGGCAAGCACGGCAACCTGGAATGGCTGCCCGGCAAGAGCGTGGCGCTGGCCGATACCTGCTGGCCCGATGCCATCCTCGGGCCGCTGCCACATCTCTATCCCTTTATCGTCAATGACCCGGGCGAGGGCGCGCAGGCCAAGCGGCGCGCGCAGGCCGTCATCATCGACCACCTGATGCCGCCGCTCACGCGCGCCGAGAGTTATGGCCCGCTGCAGGACCTGGAGCGGCAGGTCGACGAATACTACGAGGCGCTGGCCGTGGACCCGCGCCGCGCGCGGATGCTGCGCAAGGAGATCCTGAAGCTGATCGTGGACCAGCAGCTGCATCGTGAGCTGGGGCTGGATGCGCCGGCGGATAGCGATGGAGAAGATGCGCTGCTCAACCGCACCGACGCCTACCTGTGCGAGTTGAAGGAGTCTCAGATCCGCGATGGCCTGCACGTTTTCGGCGTGTCGCCGCAGGGCCGCCAGCGGCGCGATACGCTGCTCGCGCTCGGGCGCTTTCCGGTGGGCGACGGCAAGGGCGCGCAAGCCAGCTTGCTGGCGGCGCTGGCCGCCGACCTGGCATTGGGCGATGGCTTCGACCCGCTCGATGCCGACTGGTCCGCGCCTTGGCAAGGGCCGCGTCCGGCGCAGCTGGCCACGCTGGATGGCGGGCCGTGGCGCCATCATGGCGATACGCGCGAGCGCCTTGAGATGCTGGCCACGGCGTTGCTCGGCGATGTGGCTGGCGAGGCGGCTGGCGACGTTGCCTTGCCGCTGGCCTCGGCCGTGCTCGCGCGCCTGCGCCAGGACGTGATGCCGCGCCTGGATGCCTGCGGCCAGCAGGAAATGCGGCAACTGTCGCGCGGGCTGGCCGGGCAGTTCGTGCCGCCGGGCCCCAGCGGCGCGCCCTCGCGCGGCCGGCCTGATGTCCTTCCCACGGGGCGCAATTTCTACTCGGTCGATACGCGCGCGGTGCCAACCCGCACGGCATGGACGCTGGGCCTGAAGTCTGCCAACCAGCTGATCGAGCGGCACCTGCAGGAGCACGGCGAGTACCCGCAATCCATTGGCCTGTCCGTGTGGGGCACCGCCACCATGCGCAGCGGCGGCGACGATATCGCGCAGGCCTTCGCGCTGCTGGGCGTGCGGCCCAAGTGGGCGGCAGGCAGCTACCGCGTGACCGACTTCGAGATCTTGCCGATGGCGATCTTCGACCGTCCGCGCGTCGACGTCACGCTGCGCGTGTCGGGGTTCTTTCGCGATGCCTTCGCCAACGTCATGCGCCTGTTCGATGCCGCCGTGCAGGCGGTGGCGGAGCTAGACGAACCCGCCGAAATCAATCCCGTGCGCGCCCGCATCGAGAGCGAGCGCGCACGGCTGGAAGCCGAGGGCGTACCCGCTCCCGATGCGCGCCGCCGTGCCGGCTGGCGCGTGTTCGGCGCCCGCCCGGGCGGCTACGGCACCGGCCTGCAGGACCTGATCGATAGCCGCAACTGGCAGGACGACAGCGATCTGGCGCAGGCCTACCTGCATGCCGGCGGCTACGCCTATGGGCAAGGCACGGATGGCGTCGAGGCGCGCGCCAGCTTTGCCGAGCGCCTGTCCAGCCTGGACGCGGTCGTGCAGAACCAGGACAACCGCGAGCACGACCTGCTCGACGCCAACGACTACTACCAGTTCCAGGGCGGCATGGTGGCGGCCGCGCGCGAGTTTGGCGGCGCGCAGCCAGCGATCTACCACGGCGACCACAGCAACCCGGCGGCGCCGCGCATCCGCACGCTGCAGGAAGAAATCAGCCGCGTGATCCGTGCGCGCGTGGTCAATCCCAAGTGGATCGACGGCGTCAAGCGGCACGGCTACAAAGGTGCGTTCGAGATGGCCGCCACGGTGGACTACCTGTTCGGCTTTGATGCCACCACGCGCGTGGTGGCCGATCACCAATACGCGCTGGTGACCGATGCCTATGTGAACGACGCCGGCACCCGCGCTTTCCTGCGCCAGCACAATCCGCGCGCGCTGCACGCCATCTGCGAGCGCCTGCTGGAAGCGGCGCAGCGCGGCCTGTGGCAGGAGCCGGGCGAGCGTCGCGCCCAACTGGAACAACACCTGCTCGACAGCGAGCAGGCGCTTGAAGGAATCGAAGGAATCGAAGGAATCCCCTCATGAATGCAACCGCCCGGCTCGCCCGCATGCCATTTCCCTTCAGCGCCCTGGTTGGCCAGCAGCGCCTGCAGCAAGCGCTGCTGCTTGCCGCGGTGGACCCCGGCATCGGCGGCGTGCTGGTCAGCGGCCCGCGCGGCACCGCCAAGTCGACCGCGGCGCGAGCCCTGGCGGAATTGCTGCCGGAAGGCCAGTTCGTCACGCTGCCGCTTGGCGCCAGCGAGGAACAACTGATCGGCACGCTCGACCTCGGCCACGTACTGAAGCAGAGCGAGGTCCGCTTTGCCCCCGGCCTGCTGGCGCGCGCGCACCAGGGCGTGCTGTATGTGGACGAAGTCAACCTGCTGCCGGATCACCTCGTCGACCAGTTGCTGGACGTGGCCGCCAGCGGCGTCAACGTGGTGGAGCGCGACGGCGTGTCGCACCAGCACGAGGCGCGCTTCGTGCTGGTGGGCACCATGAACCCGGAAGAAGGCGAGTTGCGCCCGCAGTTGCTGGACCGTTTCGGCCTGTCGCTCGCGCTGGAGAACTGCACGGACGCCGCGCAGCGCCAGGCGATCGTCAAGGCCCGGCTCGCGTTCGACAACGATCCGGTGGCCCTGCGCGCCCGCTTTGCCACCGAACAGGAAACGCTCACGCGCCAGGTGCGGCTGGCGCGCGCCGCACTGTCCGCGCTGTCGTTCAGCGATGCCGTGCACGAGCGTGTCAGCCACCTGTGCCTGGCCGCCGCCGTCGATGGCGTGCGAGCCGACCTGGTGATGCTGCGCGCGGCGCGCGCGCTGGCTGCCTTGCAGTGCGACGCGGCGGTGGTGCCCGCGCATGTGGACACCGTGGCGGAACTGGTCTTGCACCACCGGCGCCAGGCGCCGCCCAACGCCGGCAGGCAGGCCGATGGCGATGGCAACGCGAATGGCAGCGCGAATGGCAGCGGCGATGGCCGCAATGCGGGCGACGCAGCCGCCAACAACCCATGGGGGGCGCTCCCGCCTGCGCCGGCAAGCGCTGCGGCCGGCATTGCCCCGGTCAAGGGCGTGAGGCCGCTGCCCACAAAAAAAGCCTGAGCCACCGGCAGGCCGCCGCCGATTCCAGGCAAGGCGGCAACCGGTGGCAAGCCCCTCGTTTTGCCCCACTTCTTGCCGCACCGCACGGCCGCCCGGGCGGCTCGCGCATCCACTGGACACGGACGCTGGCCGCCAAGGGCAGCCAGCCGTTTGCGCCCAGCCATCTGCGCTGGCGCGCACAGCAGGCCCACGCCGGCGTGCTGCACTGCTTCGTGCTCGATGGCTCGGCCTCGATGCTGCACGGCCGCCAGCTCGCGCTGGCCAAGGGCGTGCTGCTGCGCCTGCTGCAACGCGCCTACCAGGCGCGCGCCGAGGTGGCGCTGGTGTGTTTCGCCGCCGGCCGCGCCGAAGTCCGCCTGCAGCCGGCACGCGCCCGTCCATGGAGCGAAGCCTGGATCCGCCCGATCGCCGGCGGCGGCGGCACGCCGCTCTCGCTCGGCATGGAGCGCGCCGGCCAGCTGCTGGCCCACGCCGCGCGACGGCGCCCGGCGCAGCAGCGCTGGCTATGGCTGCTCAGCGATGGCCGCAGCACGGAGCAGCCGCCGCGCCCGGATTGGGCCGACGCGGTGATGGTGGTGGATTTCGAGCGCCAGGCGGTGGCGCTTGGGCGCTGCCGGCAACTGGCGCTGGGATGGGAGGGGGAATATCTGGTGGCGGATGCGTTGATGGCGTGATATTGCGCAGAGTCGCCATGACCTCGGCTACGGTCGATCAGCGCATCGTCCCCCTTGTCCCCCTCGAATCTGAAATATCTCAACGGAAGTCTCGACGACCGGCGCTATCCTTGGCGCACTAAATCGCCAGGGAGACCACCATGGCTCGGATGTACAAGGCTGCGCGTCCCATAGACCTTGCCAGACGGCACGCAGCCGTTCACGCAGCGTGCAGTCATTTACATGCTGAAGTAGATCCACTAGACTAGACCGGTCTATAGACTAGATGGAGTCAGGCATGTTTGTTGAAGTCGGTTCTTACGATGCCAAGACCAAGCTTCCCGAGTTGCTTAGGAAAGTGGAGCAAGGCGAGCGGTTCACAATTACACAGCGTGGACGCCCGATTGCAGATCTGGTGCCGAGCGCGGACAACGTTCGCCACAGTGGCGAAGAAGCGGTAGCCGCAATGCGCGCGACCAAGCGTGTGACGGGTGTCGCCCTGGCCGATCTTGAACATTGGATAGAGGAGGGGCGCCGATGACACTGGTGCTAGATGCATCCATGGCACTTGCATGGCTATTTGAACGAGCGGACCAAATCCAGGCGGAATGTGCCGACAAGGTGCTCTCGGCGCTGACCTCAAACGAGGTCGTTGTGCCGCCGCTATGGCATGTGGAGACCGCCAATGCGCTTCTGGTGGCGGAGCGGCGAAAAATTGTGACCGAAGCGCAGGTCGCGGATTTTGTCAGCAAACTCGGCAGTCTCCCGATAACGACCGACTCTGCCGCGCCGGCGGAGCGCCGTGAAGTCGTCATGGCCTTAGCGCGCGAGCACAGGCTAACAGCTTATGACGCGACCTATCTGGATCTCGCGTTGCGCAATGGTGCTGCACTGGCCACTTTCGACGGCGCACTGGCTAGTGCCATGCGCAATGCCGGTGGCGTCGTGTTCGAATAGCCGAGCAGCTAATCAACCGGCGATGTGGGGCTCGCATGCCCGCCAAGCCGTTATCCGTCTCGCTGACTCGTCAAAGCTCTCACCCCATCCTCACCTCGATCTCGTCATAGCGCCGCACCCGGTACACCACCATCGAGATCAGCCAGCTCAGCACGAACACGCCGATGATCACATAGCCGAGCATGCCGAAATGCGCGTTAAGCGCGCCGATCACATCCCACAGGCCGCCTTCCAGCCCGAGCTTGTCGGCTATCAGCCCAAGCGCTTCGATGCCGCCGATGACCACCGCGACCACCACCGAGACCAGCGTGATGGTCATGTTGTAGTAGAGCTTGCGGATCGGCTTGGTGAAGGCCCAGCCGTAAGCGCCCAGCATCAGGATGCCGTCGGTGGTGTCCACCAGCGACATGCCGGCGGTGAACAGGGCGGGGAACACCATGATGGTCCAGAAGGGCACGCCCTTGGCGGCTTCGGCGGCGGACAGCCCGAACAGCGCGACCTCGGTCGCGGTGTCGAAGCCCAGGCCGAACAGCAGCCCCATCGGGAACAGGTGCCAGCTGCGGCTGGCCAGCCGGAACAGCGGGCTGAACAGCCGCGAGAGCACGCCGCGGTTGTTCAGCAGCAGGTCCAGGTCCTGCTCCTTGAGCGCTTCGCCGCGCTTGACCGCGCGCAAGGCACGCCACACGGAGATCAGGATCAGCAGGTTGAAGAAGGCCAGCAGGAACAGGAACAGCGCGGAGACGCTGGTGCCGATCATGCCGCCCACGGCTTTCATGTCGGCAAAGCGCGTTTGCAGCGCGGCGGCGGCAACCGCGATGCCGATCGACATCAGCGTGACCACGGTGGAGTGGCCGAGCGAGAAAAAGAAGCCGACCGTCACCGGGCGCTTGCCTTCCTGCATCAGCTTGCGCGTGACGTTGTCGATGGCGGCGATATGGTCGGCGTCAACGGCGTGGCGCAGGCCGAGCGTGTAGGCCAGCACGGCGGACGCCAGCAGCATGGGGTGGTCGCGAAACGCTGCCAGTGCCCACAGCCAGGCCCCTACGTTGGCGGTGATCAGGAAGACGTAGAGTGCAATGACCTTGCGGCGCACGTCAGCGTCCTGGTCGTTGAAGATGCTGGCTAGAAAGCGGAACATGAACGGTCCGTGAAAGAGCGGGATTTCTGAGTGGATGGACGCCAGGCCGGGAATCATGCCCGCCGGCGGCGCCCGCGAAACAACCTGCGCCAGCCGATCACCACGCCACTGACCGAGACTACCAGTCCGGCAAGCGAAAGCAACCAGACCGTCGCGTCCCAGGCCGGGCGATGGCGCACCAGCCAGCCAAAGTCCCAGCTGTGCGCGGCATGGAACAGCCATCGGTAGGCACGGCGGCTGCGGTCGCTGCGGCCCAGCAGGTTGCCGGTGTCCGGGTCGATGTACGCCCACGTGGCGCAATCGTCGTCAAAGCGCACGCGCAGCACCGGCAGCTTGCGCGGCTGGTGATGGCTGTACCAGTAGGCGTCTTCCTCGTGCAGCAGGTCGCGGCCGGCGACGGTGGCATCGGGGATCAACCGCGCGGCTGCCTGGGCCAGTGTCGCGGTCGAGAGCGCCAGCGGCGCGCCGGTGTTGGCGTGATAGGCGTGCGTCGTGGCCGCGGTCGTCACCAGCATGACCGGCACGCCGGCCTGCCAGGCCAGCCTGATCTCCCTTGGGGGCAGCGCGGTGTCGGACAGCAGGCCCGCCAGCGCCGCGCCGTCGCCGGCGGGAAAGCGCGGCAGGGTTTCTCCGGCGTAGCGTTCCAGCGCTGGCTGCGCAAACGCCCGCCCGGGAAACCACTGGTTGGGATTGACCGATAGCCAGCCGCTGGCTAGCCATGCCAGCAGGAACAGCGATGCGGCCAACCCGGCGATATGGTGCCAGGCCATCCAGCCGTGATAGGGCGAGGTGCCGCCGGCGCTGCCGTGCGCAAACCGGCGGCGCACGCGCAGCCGCAGCCAGCCGATCCAGATGCCGCTGACGGCCACGGCAATGCATGCGCCGGAGGTCCACAGCACGACCTGCCGCCATAGCGGCGGGTCGGCCCGCACCGGCGTGAAGTACAGCCAGTGCGGCACCGAGCCGAGCCAGTTCCAGAACCGTTCGGCGCGGTTCGTGTCGCGCATCACCTCGCCGTTCCGGGCCGACACATACAACTCGGAGCCGGCCGCATCGTCCAGCGCAATGCGATGCAGCGGCCGCCAGGGATTGAGCCCGTTGGGCACGGTCCACTGGTCGCGCTCCGCTGTTTCCACCCAGCGCGCGCCCGCCGCGCCGGAGAAGCGTTGGGCGATGGCTTGCGCGGCAACGGCATCCACCTGCTCGATGCGCGCCGCGTCGCGGGCGGAGACGGTGTAAGGCTTGCCGTCCCAGTCGATCATCCGGTAGACCGGGTGCGCGCCCATCATCTCCAGGCGCAGGCTGCGCGGAAAGCGGGTGAGGCCCGCGCTGGCCATCGCGGCATCCGGCGTGATCCTTACCCCGGGCAGGTCCAGCGGCGGGAGCCCCGCGTGGCGCTCAGTGTCGGTCAGCGCGGGAAAGGCCACATACATCATGACCAGCCCCGAGAGAAACCACATGGCGATCAGCAGGCAGCCCGCGATCCCGGCCCAGCGGTGCACCAGGTAGAGCCAGCGGCGTGTGAAACGCCAGCAGGCTTCGCGCCAGGACAAGGGTGTGCTTGCCATGGCCGGCCTAGAAGTAGAAGTTGGCCGACAGCTCGGCCGCGCGCGGCCGGCCCAGCAGCCACTGGTTGCCGCTGTTGCCGGAGGACTCGGCGTAGTCGCGGTTGAACAGGTTGTACACGCGCAGCGTCAGCACCGTCTTGCGCGATACGCGCCATTGCAGCGAGGCATCCACCACCGTGTACGACGGCATGGTGGTGGTATTGGCGTTGTTGGTGTAGCGCTTGCCCACGTAGCGCAGGCCGCTGCCTGCCTGCCACTGTGGCGCGAAGGCCCATGTCAGCCACAGGTTGGCCGCCTGCTGCGCAACGCTGGTGGGCACGTTGCCATTGCGCGAGACCAGCGCGCCATTCACGCTTTCCGCGAAGTCGTCGTAGCGGGCGCGCAGCACGGTGCCGTTGGCATCCAGCCGCAACCCGCGCATGAGTGCCACGCTGACCGAGGCCTCCAGCCCGCGCGAGGATTGCTCGCCCACCTGCACCGACAACGCCGGGTTGTTGGCGTCGCGTGTCAGCAGGTTCTTCTTGACGATCTGGTAGGCGGCAAAGGTCCACTCGCCGCGCTGGTTCCAGAACGATTGCTTGACCCCGGCTTCGATCTGTCTCCCGGTGGCCAGCTTGAAATCCTTCTGTGCGTCCGAGGTGGAGATCAGCGCGCCAAGGGGATCGGTGGCGGTGGCGTACTGCGCATACACCGACAGGGCTGGCGTGAATGCGTAGACGGTGCCGGCGCGCCACGTGACGTTGTTGAAGCTGCGGGTCCAGTCGTCGCCCGTGATCAGGTTGCCGCGTTCCAGCTGGGCATGATCTAGCCGCACGCCGCCAATCACAGACCATTGCCGGGTCAGCTGGAGGCGATCCTCGCCAAACAGCGCGGCTTGCGTGGTGTGGGTGCGAAAACGCGGCGACGTGACAATGCCCGGCGGGCTGAAGAACCGGCCCGGGTCGAACTGGTAGGCATTGACCGTGGATGCGCCGCCATAGGGCGAGTTGCTGCTATTGGTGTAGTTGATGCGGTTGACGTCGAACCCCACCATGGCGGTATTGGCCATGCCGAACAGCTGGCCATCGATCTTCAGGTCGGCGCGGTCGCCCACCTGTTCCTGGTCGTGCAGGATCTCCAGGTAGTCGGTGCGGCGCACCTGGCCCGTCGCGGGCAGCAAGGTATAAGACTCGGCGTCGCGCCAGTGGCGCTGGCTGGTGAGGTAATAGAACTGGTTGCGCACAGTAACGCGCTCGTTGGGCTGCCACTGCGCCGCGAGCCGGGTCCAGCGGTCGCGGTAGGTGATGTCGGCATCGCCAACGTTGTAGTTCTTCTTGCGCAGCGAGGTGTCCAGGCTGCCGCCTGCCAGCGGCGTGCCCAGGTATTGCATCGGGTGCTGGTCGGCGTCGTCATAGGACAGCGTCAGGTTGAACTCGGGCGATACGTCCAGCCGCACCGCGGCCGACACCGCCAGGCTGCGCGAGTCGCCCCGGTCCACCCAGCCGCCGGAGCGGCCGTAGCTGGCGTTGAAGCGGTAGGAGAGGGTCTCGTTGACCGCCCCGGCGCTGTCGAACGCCGCGCGCGCTGTTTTTTGCGTGCCGCCGGTGAGCTGCAGCTCGTTGGCAATCGGCGCTCGCATCGGCTTCTTGGGGATCACGTTGACCACGCCGCCGATCGCGCCTTCGCCAACCATGACCGAGGCCGCGCCGCGCAGCACCTCGATGCGGTCCACGGACCAGGTATCGAAGGGGAAGGTGACGGTGCCGGAGGCCACATAGAGGCGCGTGCCATCGTACAACTGCATCACCGAGCCTTGTCCCGCAAAGCCGCGTGCCGCGAGCGCTGTGCCGCCGTTGCCGGGCGCGCCATTGGCGGTGATGCCGGTGGCGCGGGTCACGGCCTCGCGCACCGACAAATCGCCGCGTTCGCGAATCGTGTCGCCGGACAGGACTTCCACGCTGGCAGGCGTTTCCAGCGGGGTCAGGCCAAGGCGGCTGCCGGTGCTGGTGGGCTCGGACAGCGCCAGCCCGGGCGGCTGCGAGGCGCTGCTGACGACCACCGGCGGTAGCACCGTGCTGTCGCCGCGCGACGGCTGCGATTGCGCTCGCTCTGAAGCTTGCGCCTCTTCCGCCGCCCAGGCGGCATCGGCGCCGAGGCTGGCGAAGGCCCCCAGCGACAGCGCGAGCGCGCAATGATGCGCGAGCTGGCACGGCGGCTTGGGGGCACGACGTCGTTGGCGTGGCTTGGCGGCCGCCGGCGAGGCGGTATGGGCAATGCGAGGGCGCGCGGACATGCGTTTTCCATCATTGGCCGCAGGCGACCCCGCCCGGCGGCAATAAACGAACCAGCCGCGGACGCGCGCGCAGTGACGGCCAGGCGCGTGGCCAGCCGTCTCACGCCTGGCCGCCCGTCCGCAGCCCCGGTGATCGGTCGAAGGCCGGTATCCGGGCTTGCAGGGGGACGCCTGCCGCTGGGGCGCGTCCGGGGCGCCGCCTTCCCGCGCGATGATGCGCAGTGGCTGCCGCGGCCTGTTGGCGCGGCGTGACACCTTTGTACCTGCTGACCGTTGCGGGGGCAGCACAGGATTAGCCGCGGCATGGCCGGCGGCGCACCTGTTTCCCGTTTAACCCCCGCCGCGCGCTGCGCGCCGGAGGCACCTTCGAACCCTTGTCATGCCATTCAATAGTTGCAAGTCAGTTGCAATTACAGAGTGGCATGCGAGGCGCATTGTAGCGGTATTTGTGCCGCATTCGGGGGCGGATGGCAGGCGTTTTTTTGCACCGTGCGGGTGCGCGAGCGTTTCGCATCTGGCGCAGCCTGTCGCCATTTTGGTGCTTCATGCGATATTTTTTGCGCTTCGTGGCCTTTCGTGCGGTCCTGCCGCGCCTTTCGCTAAAGAAGGCGAGCCTGGCTCCGATATCCGGAGATGCCGCATGCCTCCTGCATGGCCGGCCATTGCCCCGAGAAGCGAATGCCATGAATCGTCTGACCCTGCGAAAAAAGCTGTGGATTCCCCTTGTGCTGGCCTGGCTCGGCCTGCTGTTGCTGACCGTGATGCACGCCTTCCAGACCCGCCAGCTGCAAATGGCCGATCGCCGCGGCGAGCTGGCTAACATCGTCGACATGTCGCTCTCGCTGGTGCGTGACTATGCCGAGCTGGCGCGCCAGGGCAAGATGTCCGAGGCCGATGCCAAGGCCCAGGCCACGGCCCGCGTTGCCGCGCAGCGTTATGGCAAGGATGGCTACATCACCATTGTCGGCGCGGATTCCGTGCTGTTGATGCATCCCATCAACCCCAAGCTCAACGGCAAGAACATGATCGACTTCAAGGACGCCAAGGGCAACGCCTTGTATGCCGATATCGCGGCCCGCGGCGCGTCGGCCGAAGGCGCGGGCCACCTGGACTACTGGTGGCCCAAGCCGGGCAGCGACCAGCCGAGCCCCAAGATCGGCTACGTGGCGCGCTTCAAGCCGTGGGGCTGGGACCTGGTCGCCGGCACGTACATGGATGACGTGCAAGCGCAGTTCCGCGCCTCGCTGTATCAATCGCTGGGGCTGCTGGTGCTGCTGGGCATCGTGATTTCCGCGGTGGCCACGCTGCTGATCCGCAGCATCCAGAGCTCGGTGGGCGGCGAGCCCGCTACCGCCGCGGCCGTTGCCTTGCGCATGGCCAGCGGCGACCTCACGGCACGCGTCGAAACCCACCCGGACGATCGCTCCAGCCTGATGTACGCCATCGGCCATATGCGCGACCAGCTCGCCGGCACGGTGGCGGGCATCCAGCAATCGGCCGATTCCATCACCTCGGCGGCCCAGGAGATCGCATCGGGCAATAGCGACCTGTCGAGCCGCACCGAGCAGCAGGCCGCCTCGCTGGAGCAGACCGCCGCCAGCATGGAGCAGATCACCGCCACAGTGCGCCAGAACGCCGACAACGCCAAGGAGGCCAGCCAGTATGTGGCTGACGCCTCGCAGATCGCGCAGCAGGGCGGCAGCGTGGTCAGCCAGGTGGTGGACAAGATGCGCGGCATCACCGCCAGCTCGCGCAAGATCAACGACATCATCGGCGTGATCGACGGCATCGCTTTCCAGACCAATATCCTGGCGCTTAACGCCGCGGTGGAAGCCGCGCGCGCCGGCGAGCAAGGCCGCGGGTTTGCGGTGGTGGCCGGTGAGGTGCGCAACCTGGCGCAGCGCAGCGCGGGCGCGGCCAAGGAAATCAAGACGCTGATCGTCGAGTCGGTGGGCCAGGTCGACAGCGGCTCGGCACTGGTGGAGCAGGCCGGGCAGACCATGGCCGAGATCGTCAATGCGGTCGGCCGCGTGACGTCGATCATGGATGGCATCGCCTCGGCCACCGCGGAGCAGCGCACGGGCATCGAGGAGGTCAATCGCGCGGTGGCGCAGATGGACCAGATGACGCAGCAGAACGCGGCGCTGGTGGAGCAGGCGAGCGCGGCCGCCACGTCGCTGGAAGACCAGGCCGGCGCGCTGCACCATGCCGTGTCGGCCTTCCGCCTGTCGCCCGCCTGAGCGCTGGCTGACCGGGCGCTCGGCGCGCCTGGCCCTACAGCAGCGACTTGCCCTGCGCGAGGATCTTGTCGCAGACCTGCTTGGTGACCTGGTCCTTGAGGCCGCCGCCGCTCAGGTCGAACTGCTTGCCATCGCTGCTGCTCAGGATGCCCTTGGCGCCGCTGGTGTAGCCGGCATCCGATGTGGGCGAGTCGCCGCCGACCTTGCCCAGCAGTTTGTCTTTGACCGAGGCGGCGCCGCTGGCGCCGCCAAGGTAGTTGTTCTTCACGCAGTACTCCAGGATCCCGGCGACATTGCCGGTGCTGCCCGAACTCAGCGATTGCAGCGAGGGCATTCCACTCATCCCGCCCAGGCTGCTGCCCAGGCCGCTCAGGCCACCGGACGAACTCTCGGTGCCGCCCTGCGTGGCGCCTTTGAGCAGATCCCCGAGTTGCGCATGCGCGGCTGCCACCGGCAGCAGCGCGGCGATCAGGATTTTCACGGCGGTGATGCGATAGAGGCTGGCGTTCATGCTGCATCCTTCTGTCGGCGTGGAAACAGTCTTCACTATAGTGCTTGCCGCATCGGCCTTCGCCTTTCGCTGCAGTGACGCTTTCTTCTCTCCGCGCTAGTCGATTTGCATGACGCGCGCATTAAGCGAGGCTTCGCGCATGCGATCAATCATTCTGTAAGTCGGAATGTCGTATTGATGATACGAATTTTCCCAAATAAGTGTATCGATTTACTCAAATGCTGAATTTGTCGTCTTTGCGTCACCTGCGTGTCACGAGCGCGGATCACTATCTGCGCCCACAAGAGCCTTGCCAGCGCGCCCGGACGAAAGACGCGCGGACCAGCCGGGTCAATACAAAACAGTGTCATCAGGGAAATCGAATCCAATGCGCAACACCCGATCCATCCTCGGCCTAGCGGCCTCCTTGTGCATCGCCGGCGGCTTCTACGGCTGCAACGGCAACAGCGAGCCGTCCGGCAACAGCGCGCCGGCCGCACCCGCACCGAGCACGCCCATCACGCCCGTCACGCCGGTTGCCGAAGTCACCGGCAAGTGGACCACCGGCGACCTGCACGTCCACACCATCGAATCGAACGACGCGCAGAGTCCGCTCACCACGGTGCTCGACCAGGCCTTCACCGCTCACAACCTCGACTGGATGGCCTTGTCGAACCACCTGCGCGTGTCGGATCGCGATAGTACGGGCACGGCAATCCCGGGCGGCTCGATCCCGTTCTCGAAGGGCCTGGCCAACTACGAAGTCCCGGCCGTCAAGCAGCTGCAGGCCGATGGCCGCTATCCCGGCAAGCTGGTCTTCTCGACCTTCGAGTGGGACATGCCCACCCACGATCACGTCAACGTGGGCATCTTCAGCGGTTCGCCCGCACTCGCAACGGCGGTCAAGGGCGCCAACGAATTCGAGTACTTTTTCACCAGCCGCCCCGACACCATGTTCGATCCGGTGGACGTAGCGGCCTGGAACGCCAAGGCGCCGCGCACCGCCGCCTCCAGCCACGCCGATGCGGTGCAGGCGTTCACCTGGCTCAAGACCAACTTCCCCGATACCAGCTACGCGCTGATCAACCATCCGTCGCGCAATCCGGGCAAGTACACGGCCGCCGACTACCGCGAGTTCAATGACCTCGCACCGAACATCGCGTTCGCGGTGGAAGGCATGGTCGGCAATCAGATGGAGCCCGACCGTGGCGGCTATAACAGCAGCTATGTCGATGCGAACCTGAAGTCGCGCACCTACGGCGGCGTGGACTATGTGGTCGCGCAGGTCGGCGGGATCTGGGACGCGCTACTGGGCGACGGCCGCCGCTTCTGGAACATCGCCAACTCGGACCACCATTTCAAGACCGCCGGCGGGCTATTCAGCAGCGGCTACTTCCCCGGCGAATACGCCCGCAACTACGTCTGGCTGGAGGGGACCGGCATCAAGTCGGTGGTGGATGGCTTGCGCGCGGGCAAGGCGTTCTCGGTGTTCGGCGATCTCATCAACGCGCTGGACTTCAACGTGGCCGCGAGCGGCACCAAGCGCGAGATGGGCGGTGAGCTCAAGGCCCGCGCCGGCGACAGCGTGACCGTGACCATCCGCTTCAAGAGCCCGGACCGCAATAACTTCGAGTACCCGCTGGACAGCGGCGCCAACGTCAACGTCAAGCCCACGGTGGACCACATCGACCTGATCGCCGGCGACGTCACGCCGCGCGCATTGCCCGGCACGCCAGGCTACAGCAAGGACACCAACGACTCCACCAAGGTCATCGCCACCTTCACCAAGGCCGACTGGAAGCTGGACAAGGACGGCTACAACACGGTGACCTACACCTTCAATGCGGCCAAGAGCCAGTACTTCCGGCTGCGCGGCACCAATCTTGGCATGAACGTGCCGGGCGAGACCGCCAACGGCAACCCGCTGCCCGACCTGAAGACGGACCTGACGGAAAACACGCCACGCTTCAATGCCATCAACGCGCGCAACTACAACGACCTGTGGTTCTATTCGAATCCCGTGTTCGTGACGGTCGCTTCCAGCACCTGAGGCAAGGGACGCGCCCGCTGGCGGGGCAACGCGCGCTGATCCGGAGGATTCCGTGCTCGGTGTTCGGATCTTTGCGCATAGCCCTTTGCGTATAGCCCAGCCACGCGGCGCCGCGTCTTGACGATCCGCGGGAAACGGTTTCCACTAGCAGCCCGGTTCACGGCCACCACCCTCGCCGTGGGCAGGGGCGCGCTCCAGCATCTCCCAGAGCTCCAGCAGCGTAGGGTTGCTGGCATGGGCGGCGCGATACGCGCAGATATCGAATGCCGAGCACCACGTGGCGTCTCCTGCCGGCACCAGCGTGCCCGCCGCGAGCGCATCGGCCGCGGTGGTGCGCGGCAGCCATGCCACGCCGTGGCCTTCGCTGGCCATCTTCATCAACAGGATTGCCATGTCGGCCTCATAGCAACGCGCCAGCGCACGGCGTGGCGGCGCGTCTTCGAGGATCACCTCGACGATGCGGCCGAGCGTGGTGCTGGCCGTGTAGGCCAGGTAGGGAATCGGCTTGGCGCCACTGCTGCCTAGCGAGAACAGCGGGGCGCCGCGCGCATTGGGCGCGCACAGCGGCATCAGCACGTCGTGCCCGACCGTGAGGCTGCGGAACTTGTCCGCGTCCAGCGAGACCGGCACCCGCGTGTGGTTGTAGCCCAGCATCAGGTCGCAGTTGCCCTCCGACAGCGCCACCACGGCTTCGAGCACGTTGGCGGCCACGACCCGGGCATTGAACTGGCCGTAGCGCTTCTGGCATGCCCTGAGCCAGCCCGGCAGGAAGGTCAGCGACAAGGTATGCCCGGCGGCAATCTGGATCGCCTTGCCCGGCATGCGGCTTTCCTGGCGCAGCGTGGCGCGTGCCTCCATCAGCAGCGTGAGTGCCTCGCGCCCGCTGGTGCAGAAGGTTTTGCCGGCCGGGGTCAGGTCCATGGGGAAGGTATTGCGGTCGACCAGTACCGCGCCCGCCCAGTCCTCCAGCGAACGGATGCGCCGCGACAGCGCCGACTGCGTGATATGCCGCAACTCGGCGGCGCGCGAGAAGCTGCGCGTCTTCTCCAGGACCAGCAGGTCGTCGATCCATTTCAGCTGCATGGTGTGTGTCTTCGGAAGCGTCGGGGCGATGAAGGAAAGCCTGCCGCCGGCCTGGCCTGGCAAGGGCGCCAGGCCTTGGCTGCAATGCGTATTCCATTTTCGCATAGCTCTATGGCCGATCCGCATTCCGGTGGCCGCGGGGCGCGCCTAGAATCTGCACTTCCCATCAGTCAATATCGCCCCAAGGCGAAGCCAGATCCAGCATGACAGGGGCGCGCAAACAAGCCGGCAGCCAAAGCGGCTGCGCCCCGGAACGTTCCGACTCTACCTCGGCAGTTAACGTCTTCGACGCTATCCGGAGCTACCCTGATCATGTTTATCCAGTCGCTTCACCTTACCCGCCCGTTGCAGGGGCCAGCCCGTCGCTTCCTTGGAGGCAAGCGGGCACAAGCCGGCCTGCTGCTGGCGCTGGCCGCGGGCGCCGCCACCATCACCACGCCAGCCGCCGCGGCGGACTACCCGGACCACGCGGTCCAGCTGGTGCTGTCCTTCCCGCCGTCCGGTGCCACCGATGTGCTGGCGCGCGCGGTGGGCCAGCGCTTGTCCGCCGTGCTCAAGCAGCCGGTGGTGGTGGACAACCGTCCCGGCGCCGGCGGGGCCATCGGCATGAGCTTCGCGGCCAAGGCCGCGCCCGATGGCTATACGCTTTACCTGGCCGCTGTCAGCAATGCCGCCATCGCGGCTGCAACGTATAGCAACCAGCCCGCCAGCCTCGCCCGCGATTTCGTCCCCATTGCCGGCATCGGCACCGTGCCGCATATCCTGGTGGTGCCGGCCTCGTTGCCGGTGCATTCGGTGCCTGAGCTGGTCAGCCTGCTCAAGGCCTCTCCCGGCAAGTACAACTTTGCCTCGCAGGGTTCCGGCACGTTGTCGCACCTGGAGTCGGAGCTGTTCAAGCTGCGTACCGGCGTGGACGTGGTGCACGTGCCGTACAAAGGCAGCGCCTTCGCGCTGCCGGATCTGATGGCAGGCCGGGCGAGCATGATGTTCGACAGCATTCCCTCGGCCCTGCCGCACGTGAAATCCGGCAAGCTGCGTTTGCTGGCGGTGGCGTCCGATCACCGTCTGAGCTCCTTGCCCGATGCCCAGACAGTGACCGAGGCCGGCATCCGCGATTTCCGCGCGGACAACCTGTTCGGCCTGGTTGCGCCCAAGGGCACGCCGCCCCAGGTGCTCAAGCAACTCAGCGCCGCGATGAAGGACGTACTGGCCTCGCCGGAGCTGGCCGCGGCCATGCAAGCGCAGGGCGTGCAGATCAAGTACACCGCGCCCGAGCCGTTCGGCCGCATGATCGGCGACGAGATGCGCGCGTGGGAGAAGGTGGCGCGCGCGGCCAACGTCAAGATCGAGTAGCCGCCGCGCAAGAACAAAGCACAAAGCACAAACGCATCTGGCCGGCGCTGCCGTGCAAGCCGCAGGCCAGATTCCCCAACCCTCGGAGCCTCGCAAAGCCATGACCAATTTCTGGAATTTCCCCTATCCCTCGCAACGTGTGCCCGTGCTGGCCGACAACGTGGTGGCCACCTCGCAGCCGCTGGCGGCCGCGGCAGGCCTGCGCATGCTGGCCCGTGGCGGCAATGCCGTGGACGCGGCGCTGGCCACGGCGATCGCGCTGACCGTGGTCGAGCCGTGCATGAACGGGATCGGCGGCGATGCCTTTGCGCTGATCTGGGACGGCAAGGAACTGCACGGCCTGAACGCCAGTGGACGGGCGCCGGCGGCGTGGACGCCCGAGTATTTCTCGCGCTACGGCAGCATGCCGGTCAACGGCTGGGACACCGTGACCGTGCCCGGCGCCGTTTCCGGCTGGCGCGCCACGTGGGAAAAGTTCGGCAGCCTGCCGTTTGCCGAGCTCTTCGAGCCCGCGCTGGAATACGCGCGCAACGGGTTCCTGGTCTCGCACACCGTGCACCGCCAGTGGCAGGCGCAGGTGCCCGTGCTGATCGACAAGCCGGGCTTTGCCGACGCCTTCGCGCCGAACGGGCGAGCGCCGCTGCCGGGCGAGCGCTTCATCTGCACGGGCCAGGCGCAGACGCTGGCGCGCATCGCCCAGACCAAGGGCGACGACTTCTATCACGGTGAACTGGCCGGCCGCATCGCCGCGCATGCGCGCGCCACCGGCGGGCTGATCACCGAGGCCGACCTCGCCGCCCATCGCGCGGATTGGGTCCAGCCGATCAGCATGTCCTATCGCGACCTTGAGTTGTTCGAGATCGGCCCGAACGGGCAGGGCATCGGGGCGCTGATGGCGCTGGGCATGCTGGAGCACTTCGATGTCGCGGCCATGGGCGTGGACTCCGCCGCCGCCATCCATGTGCAGGTGGAAGCCATGAAGCTGGCGTTTGCCGACCTGCACGCGTACGTGGGCGACCCTACGGCAATGACCGAGGTGCAGGCCGCCCACCTGCTCGATCGCGGCTACCTGGCCAGCCGCGCCAAGGCCATCGACCCGGAGCGCGCGGCGGCGGCCGGCCCGGGCAAGCCCCACAGCGGCGGCACCGTGTACCTGACCACGGCGGACAAGAGCGGCATGATGGTGTCGTACATCCAGTCCAACTTCAAAGGCTTCGGCTCCGGCGTGGTCGTGCCCGGCACCGGCATTGCGCTGCATAACCGTGGCTGGGGCTTCAATCTCAAGCCGGGCCACCCCAACCAGGTAAGTCCTGGCAAGCGGCCGTTCCACACCATCATCCCTGGCTTCCTGATGCGCAAGGGCGCGCCGCTGGCCAGCTTCGGCGTGATGGGCGGCTCGATGCAGGCGCAAGGCCACCTGCAAATGGCCAGCCGGCTTGCGGATTTCGGCCAGAACCCGCAAGCCGCGTGCGATGCGCCTCGCTGGCGCGTGCTGGACGACAACGCCACCATCGCGGTGGAGTGGAATTGCCCCGCCGCCACCGTGGAAGGCTTGCGCGCGCGCGGCCACAAGGTGGAGGTAGCGCCGCAGGGCAACCTGGAATTCGGCGGTGCGCAGATCGCGATGCGCCTGGAGGATGGCTACGCGGCGGCTTCGGACCACCGCAAGGACGGCTATCCGCTGGGGTTCTGAGCACGTTCCCTGCCCGCGGGCTGGCTGCGCCGGAGTGGCTCGCGCCAGCCACGGCGCAAAAAAAATGCTCCGGTGCGTGGTCCAGGGCACATTAAACGGCCGTACCACGGGCCTACACTGGCGCCATCCCTTCGAGGAAGGCCGCCATGAACAAGCTAAGGTCCAGCCGTCTGCTCGATCGCATCTCGCCGTCCGTGCTGGCCGACCTGCGCCGCATGCGTGCCGCCGCCGAGGCCGAGCGTGCCCTGGCCGCACAGGCTGCGGCAAGTGGCGCGGGTGCCGGAGAATGCGATAACAATCCGCTAAACGATGCCAACTACATCGAAATAGCACGCTACGATCCAAGGCGCGGCAAATTTGTGATGGAGCGCCGCCGCGCCAGCCCGCGCATTAGATAGGCGCTCGCCAGCCGACCTGAACGCGGTGCCGCGCGCTCCAGGCCAGTGCATGGCCCGGCGGCGCTGGCGGTGGCCAGCACGGCACATCCCCCTCCAACCCCCTTCTTCGGCTGGCGGCCGAGCCCATGGCCGGAGTTGGTATAATCGCCCACTACCCCAAACATGCCGCCTGGCGCTGCGTGCCGGGCCGTGGCGACAAGCCAGGCCCAGGCAGCAAAGCAGCACGGCGGTCCAACGCGTGACGAGGAGTTACGTGGCCGGAACAGAAATCGCAGTGCAAACCGTCCCGCAAGCGGGCCATGCCGTATCGTCCGGCAGCTCATTCCATACCGCCCTCAAGATCCTGCCCGCCGCGCAACGCGAGGCGATGTTCGAGATCTATGGCTTTTGCCGTGCGGTGGACGATATTGCCGATGGCGATGGCCCGCATGCCACGCGCCTTGCCGGGCTCGATGCCTGGCGCACCGATCTTGCCGCGTGCTATGCCGGCACGCCGCCGGCGGCATTGCGCGGGCTGTCCGCCCAGATTCAGCGCTTCGGTTTGCAGCAGGAGGATTTCCTCGCCGTGATCGATGGCATGGCCATGGACGTGCATGCGGATATCCGCGCGCCGGACAACGCGACGCTGGATCTCTATTGCGACCGCGTGGCCAGTGCGGTGGGGCGCCTTGCCGTGCGCGTGTTCGGCATGGAGCGCGACGCTGGCGTCGCGCTGGCGCATCACCTTGGCCGCGCGTTGCAACTGACCAATATCCTGCGCGATATCGACGAAGACGCGGACCTGGGCCGTGTGTACCTGCCGGCCGAAGCGCTGCTGGGCGCGGGCGTGCCGATCGGCACGCCGCATGCCATCGTCGGGCATCCCGCCGTTGGCCGCGCGTGCCTGGAAGTCGCGCAGCAGGCGCAGGCGTACTACGACCAGGCATTCGCCATCATGAACGCGGCGTCGCGCCGCACGGTCCGTTCGCCGCGCATCATGGGCGAGGTCTACCACGTGATCCTGCAGCGTCTGCTGGCGCGCGGCTGGGCCAACCCGCGGGCGCGGGTGCGCGTGCCGCGCGCTCGATTGCTATGGATTTTGCTGCGGCATGGCCTCGTGTGAGGTGAATCCGCCGATTGACTGCCGCCTATGGCCGCTCACGGCCGCGCGCGGCATTGCCGTAATTGCGTTGTTGAAAAGAGGACATCGAAACCGATGAGCCAAGTTGCACTATCCCCCAATTCGAATGAGCCCGCGCATGCCGCGCCCGCGCCAGACGAGTTGGAAGGCACGCTCGACCGCGCGCTAGACGCCTTGCTGGCCACCCAGCGGCCGGACGGCCACTGGGTGTTCGAGCTGGAGGCCGACGCGACGATTCCGTCGGAGTATGTACTGCTGGTGCACTATCTGGGCGAGCCCCCGGATACCGTGCTGGAGGCCCGTATCGCGCGCTACCTGCGCCGCATCCAGAACGCCGATGGCGGCTGGCCGCTGTTCCATCAGGGCCGCTCGGACATCAGCGCCAGCGTGAAGGCGTATTTCGCGCTCAAGATGATTGGCGACGACACCGAGTCGGAGCCTATGCGCCGCGCCCGCGCCGCCATCCATGGGATGGGCGGTGCCGAAGCCAGCAATGTCTTCACCCGCACGCTGCTCGCGCTGTACGGCGTGATGCCGTGGCAGGCGGTGCCGATGATGCCGGTGGAGATCATGCTGCTGCCGCTGTGGTTCCCGTTCCACCTGTCCAAGGTCGCGTACTGGGCCCGCACGGTGATCGTGCCGCTGCTGGTGCTCAACAGCCTGCGTCCCCAGGCCAGGAACCCGCGTGGCGTGGGCATCGACGAATTGTTCATCCGTCCTTGCCAGGCAGCCCGGCTGGCCCCGCGCGCGCCACACCAGAAGCGCGTGTGGTTCGGCCTGTTCCGTGTGCTGGACGCCGGCTTGCGCGTGGCGGAGCCGTTGTTCCCCCGCAGCCTGCGCGCGCGCGCCATCGCCCGCGCCGAGAAGTTCGTGCGCGAACGCCTGAACGGCGAGGATGGCCTGGGCGCGATCTTTCCGGCCATGGCCAATGCCGTGATGATGTTCGACGTGCTCGGCGTGCCGCGCACCGATCCCGATGTGGCGGTGGCCCGCGCCTCCATCGAGAAGCTGCTGGTGGTGCATGGCGACGAGGCCTATTGCCAGCCGTGCCTGTCGCCGGTGTGGGACACCTCGCTGGCCAGCCACGCCTTGCTGGAGGTGGGTGGCCCGCGTGCCGAGGCGGCCGTTGAGCGCGGCTTGCAATGGCTGCGCCCGCTGCAGGTGCTGGACGTGCGCGGCGACTGGATCGTGCGGCGCCCAGACGTGCGTCCCGGCGGCTGGGCTTTCCAGTACGCCAACCCGCATTACCCGGACGTGGACGACACCGCCGTGGTGGCGATGGCCATGGACCGCGCGGCGCGCACCGGCGCAGCCGCGCCGGCCGTGGCGCCGGCCAGCCATCGTTCACGCTACGACGAGGCTGTCAGCCGTGCGCGCGAGTGGGTGGCGGGCATGCAGAGCGGCAACGGCGGCTGGGGCGCGTTCGAGCCCGAGAACACGCATGAGTACCTGAACAATATCCCGTTCGCGGATCACGGCGCCTTGCTCGATCCGCCCACCGCCGACGTGTCGGCGCGCTGCCTGTCGATGCTCGCGCAGCTGGGCGAGACCGCGGCCAGCAGCCAAGCCTTCCGGCGCGCCCAGCGTTACCTGCTCGACGAGCAGATGGCCGACGGCAGCTGGTATGGCCGCTGGGGCACGAACTATGTCTACGGCACGTGGAGCGCGCTGTGCGCGCTCAATGCCGCCGGCATGGCGCCCGAAGCGCCGGAAATGCGCCGCGCTGCCGACTGGCTGATCTCGATCCAGAACGCCGACGGCGGCTGGGGCGAGGACGGCAGCAGCTACCGCCTCGACTACCAGGGCTACGAGACCGCGCCGAGCGTGCCGTCGCAAACCGCCTGGGCAGTGCTGGGCCTGATGGCCGCGGGTCAGGTCGATCATCCGGCCGTGGCGCGTGGTGTGGACTACCTCATGCGCATGCAGCAGGCCGACGGCCTGTGGAGCGAGGCGCGCTTTACCGCGGTGGGCTTCCCCCGCGTGTTCTACCTGCGCTACCACGGCTACGCGCGCTTCTTCCCGCTGTGGGCGCTGGCGCGCTACCGCAACTTGCGCCGCGACGGCACGCGGGCGGTGGCGTGGGGGATGTGACGGCGCCAAGCTTGCCGCAACGCGATGCGGGTCCCACGCTGGTGGTGACCGGCATGCGCTTCGAGGCCGGCATCGCCGCCGGCCCCGGCGTTGAAACCCTGCACGGCCTGCGCGCCGAAGCCTTGGCGCAAGGCCTGCGGCAACGCCTGGCGCGTCCCTGCGCCGGCGTGATCAGCTTTGGCGTGGCCGGCGGGCTGGATCCCGCGCTGTTGCCAGGCAGGGTGATCGTCGCCTCGGCCATCCATGATGGGAATCGATTGCGGCCCGTTGACGCGAGTTGGTCGCGCTCGCTTTCGCTTGCCTTGCCCGAGGCCATTTCCGGCGTGCTCGCCGGCGCTGACCAGGCTGTGACCTCGGTGGCGGCCAAGACGGCATTGCATGCGGCCACCGGTGCGCTGGCGGTCGACATGGAATCGCATATCGCGGCGCGTGTCGCCGAGGAATTCGGGCTGCCGTTCGCCGCCTGCCGGGTGGTGATCGATCCCGCGCAGCGGGAAGTCCCGCCCGCCGCGGTGGCCGGCATGGGTCCCGATGGCAGCACCGACATCTGGGCATTGCTCAAGGCGCTGCTGGCGGGGCCGGGACAGGTGCCGGACCTGATCCGGCTGGGCAGGGATGCGCGGCTGGCCAGGCTTGCGCTGCTGGCCGCCAGGGGCAGGGTGGGGATGGGGTTTGGCTTATTGGCTTAGGCCTGGG
The DNA here is from genome assembly GCF_014170355.1 of Cupriavidus sp. UME77. Lineage (NCBI taxonomy): Bacteria > Pseudomonadati > Pseudomonadota > Betaproteobacteria > Burkholderiales > Burkholderiaceae > Cupriavidus > Cupriavidus sp. UME77. The sequence continues at coordinate 118,443 of NZ_LZZU01000013.1, read as the reverse complement.
ATAAGGCCCGAGGCCCGAGCCAGCCTGAAGCCTGCCTGAAGCCTGCCTGGCGCCGCATGCAGCGCCAGACAGGGTCAAGCCCAGGGCTCAAGGCTTCTTCGCTTCGCCTTCCGGCGTTTTGTCTTGCGCGCCGCCAGGCGCGGGGGTGGCGGCAGGCGCGCCGGGTGCGCCGGGCGCAGGCGCCGCGTTTTCGGCCGGCGCGTCGGTATCCTCATAATCCGGCAGCTTCCCGCCACCGCCCTGGATCAGGTACTGCCTGCGCTGGCGGTATGCATCGCGCACAAAGCTGTACTTGTCCAGCGCCGCCAGCGACAGCAGATCGGTCGCGCCAAGCGCATTGGTCCGTGCGTCCAGGAAGCCCAGGCCCCACAGGCCCCACTTCACGTTTTCATCGTTTACCCACGTGGTCGGGGACAGCTGGAAGTTCACATACAGCCCGACGCCGTCGCGGATCGAGCTGGGGCCGAACAGCGGCAGGACCAGGTACGGGCCGGCCGGCACGCCCCACACGCCTAGCGTCAGCCCGAAGTCCTGGGAGTGCTTGCTGATGCCGGCGGGCGTGGCGATATCGATCAGGCCGCCAATGCCCAGCACGGAGTTCACCGCCACCCGCATGAAGCTTTCCGCCGCATCCACGCCCTTGCCTTGCAGCAGGTTGTTGACCGTATTGCCGACGTCGGCGAGGTTCGAATAGAAATTGGTGACCGCGGTGCGCACCGGTTGCGGCGTGACGGCGCGGTAGCCCTTGGCCAGCGGCGTCGCCACGTACTCGTCGGCCTTGTCGTTGACCTTGAAGACAACGCGGTTGAGCGGCTCCAGGGGGTCGTCGGGGCTGGCTTGCGGGCCGCTGGCGCAGGCTGTGACCAGCAGCGAGAACGAGAGCGCCGGCAGGAGGCGAGAGAGGCGAGAGTCGGGGTGAGTCATTGTTCTATGGAGACGAGACATCAATGGGCCGGACCGGTGGCGGGGGCCGACCGCTCGCGCGGCCTGCCCATCAGGATCGGCTGAAAGAATACGGCACCGACCAGCGTGCAGGCTAGCGCGAGTGCCAGCAACTTGCCCATGCTGGCCGTGCCCGGATGCTGGGACAGCCACAGGCTGCCGAACGCGGCGGCGGTGGTGGCGGCGCTGAACAGCACGGCGTGCGTCAGCGGGGATTGCAGCAGTCGGGTCTTGCCTTCGCGCCACGCGATCACATAGTAGATCTTGAAGGCCACGCCGATGCCGAACAGCAGCGGCAGCGCGATCACATTGGCGAAATTGAGCGGAATGCCGAACACCACGCACAGCTCCAGCGTCACCAGCGCGGACACCAGTAGCGGCACCAGCGTGCGCAGCACATCACCCACGCGGCGCAGCGTGATCCACAGCAGCAGCGTGATCGACAGCACGGCCCACACGCCGGCCTGGGCAAAGGCCGTCATGATGGTGTCGGCGGATCCGCGGATCGAGATCGGGCCGCCAACCGCGGTGGGCTCGACGCGCTGGACGGCGTCGATAAAGCGCGTGAGCGCGGCGTCGCGCGCCTCGCTGTCGCTGGTGTTGGAGGTGTCTCCCGGCTTGGCCGCGGCGGGAAGCTTGGGGCTCACGCTGACGAGCGCCTGGCCATCCGGGGCGACCCAGTCGCGCACCAGTGCCGGTGGCAGGGTTTCACGGGTGATTGGCTGTGGCGCTAGCGCGCGCTGCAGGCGCGCCAGCGCCAGGCGCAGCGGCTGGGCGATGGCTTGCTCGGCGCGCTCGCGGGTGGCCGCGTCCGCGGCGGCCAGCTTTCGCAGCGAGGCCGCCAGGCGCGCCGCCTCGGCGGCGCCTGGCCCGGGATGCTCGTCCGCGGCCAGCGCGAGCTGGCGTGCGGCGTTCTTGAGGGAATTGACTAGCCTGGCATCGTTGGCAGGGGTGGCCGTTGCCTGCGTCAGCACCGGCATCAGGCTGGCCGAGGCGGCGGCGATCAAGGCGAGCCGCGCCGGCTGGTCGTCGGGGATGAAGGTCTGCAGCGTGACGGTGCGCGAGACTTCCGGCAGCGCCGCCAGGCGGGCGGCGGCGGTCTGCGCGGCGGCCAGCGAGGGCGCCAGCACACTGACGTTGTCGGTGCCGGCCTGGGGCGCATCCTTGAGCGAGAGCAAGGTGGCCATCGACTCGGAATGCGGATCCTTTAGGTGCAGCGGATCGAAGTCGAAGCGCAGGTGCATCAGCAGTGGCGACCCCGCCAGAATCAGGGCGGCGGTTGCCAGCAGCACGGCCTTGCGATTGCGCTCGAAGAAATCGTCGGCGGGCGCCAGCCATTTGAAGCCAGGCACTTCGACCCGTCCCACTTCGTCCTTCGGGCGGAACACGGTGATCAGGGCGGGCAGCAGCGTGATGGTGGTGAGAAAGGCCACCAGCATGCCCACGCCGGCGATCTGGCCCAGCTCGGCCACGCCGCGATAGTTGGTGGGCAGGAAGCAGAAGAAGGCCGCCGCGGTGGAGGCCGCGGCCAGCGCCAGCGGCACGCCGACTGCCCGTGCCGTGCTGGCCAGCGCGTCCGGGATGTCCGTATGCACATGGCGCTCGGCGCGGTAGCGCACGCCAAACTGGATGCCGAAATCCACGCCCAGGCCGACAAACAGCACGGCAAAGGCTACGGAGATCATGTTGAGCGCGCCCACCATGGCCAGCCCGAGGGCGGCGGTGATGGCCAGTCCGACCGCCAGGCTGGCCAGCACGGCCAGGATCAGGCGCTTGGAGCGCAACGCCAGCCACAGGATCAGGATCACCACCAGCACCGTCAGTGCGCCATTGAAGGCCGCGCCTTCCTTGACCGAGGCAAACTCGTCGTCGGCCAGCGCCTGCGAGCCGGTCAGGCGTACCTGGGCGCCGTAGCGCTGTGCCAGGCCCAGCTTGGTGGCCGTGGCACGGATGGCATCGGCGGCATCCGCGCCGGCCTGCAGGCCAGCGTAGTCAAGCACGGGGCTGAGCGCGACAAACGCCGTGGCGGGGTGGCCCGGGGCTGGCTCCTGGCTCGAATCCACCAGCCCGGTCCAGGACAAGGCGCCCGGCTTGCCAGCCAGCACCCGGTCGACCGTATCCGCGCTCTTGCCGAGCAGCTTGGCCATGTCGCCCAGCTTGACCTGCCCCAGTTGCAGCGGCAGCGACAGCGTGGTCGACAGCGTATCGGAAAGCCCGCGCAGGGTCGGGTCGTGCGCCAGCGCGTTCAGCAGCGGCCGCGCCTGGGTCAGCTGCGACGTAACGTCGCGCAGCTTGGCGGTATCGACGAAGAGCAGGCCGTTGCGCTCGAAGAACTCGCCGCCGCCAGGCTGGCTGACGGCGCGAAAGAGCTTGCCTTGCTTGGCGAGCGCGTCGGCTAGCTCATTGGCGGCAGCGTCCGCCAGCTCGGGGGCCGGCGCCTGCACTACCGCCAGGATCATCTGGTCGCGTTGGGGAAACGCGGCGCTGACGGCGGCATCGCGGCGCGCCCAGGGCTGGTCCGACTCGAGCAGGCGGCTGATATCGGTATTGATGGCGAAATGGCCGGCCACATAGACACCGCTGACGGCGGTCAGCAGCAGCGCCAGCGCGATGACGGGCCACGCGCGGCGGGTGGAAAACTGGACAATGCGGATGACCAACGACGTCAACATGGGCGAGTTCGGAAGCAATAACGGTGTGGTGCGCAACGACGCGCGTAGTCAAAGGCGCAAAGCAGGGCGCAAAGTGGCAGCCGCGAGTATAACGGGACGGCGCGGTGTGGCGCTGCGCGGAGCGCGCGCGCCGGTACGCTATACTGCCCCGGCACGTGCGCGCGGACCGGGCTGCAGCCTTGCAGCGGCGCAGCGCGGCGCGTTTCCTGTTTGATTTTCCTGGCAAGTCTGCCGGGCATTGCCGGCGGCGAACCGACTGGCATTTTCAGGTCCAAATTCGCATGAAGAAACACGGTATTGCTTTCCAGGCCCTCGTCACCCTCGTTCCGCTTGCCGCAGTGGCCATGGTTTGCCCCGCGCAAGCGCAAACGGTCGACAGGTCCTCGCCGGACCGTCTGGTACGCGCGGCGGTCGAGGGCGTGATCGGCACCATCCAGTCCAGCCCCGACACCCGCAACGGCGACCTCGCCAAGATCACCGCGGTCGTGCAGCGCCAGTTCCTGCCGTACACCGATTTTGAGCGCACCACCCGGCTGGCGGTTGGCAGCGCCTGGCGCAATGCCACGCCCGAGCAGCAAAAGCAGCTCTACGAGCAGTTCCAGACCTTGCTGGTGCGCAGCTACGCGGTGTCGCTGTCGCAACTGCGCGAGCAGAACGTGAAGTTCAGCTACAAGCCGACGCTGGCCGCCAGCGGCGCCACGGATGTCGTGGTGGAGACGCGCGTGCTGAACAACGGCGATGAAATGCAGATCGATTACCGCCTGCAGCGCAGCGGCAACGGCTGGAAGATCTACGATATCAACATGATGGGCGCCTGGCTGATCGAGGTGTACCGCCGCCAGTTCGCCGATATCGTCGCACGCAACGGCATCGACGGCCTGCTCAAGTACCTCGCCAACCACAACGCACGCCAGTCCGCCGACGCCTGAGCGCCTGGCCTGGGCCAGCGCATCAGCGACAGCGTCAGACATAAAAGGCTCGCTCCCGGGTACGCGCGGTACCCGGGAGCGAGCCTTTTTGCTGGCCGGCCTTCGGCTTAGTGCGCAGCGGCCTTGCGCGCCGCGGCGTCGTTGGCTGCCTTGGAAGGCTTCGAGCGGCCGATCTCTTCGAGCTTGATCTCGACGTGCTTCGAGAACACGTACTCGGCCGGGCGCTGCTTGGTCAGGTCGATATCCGGTGCCATCGGGCCCGACGTACGCACGCCGCGCAGGCTCACGCCCAACGCCTTGAGCGGGTGGGCGATGGTGTCCGCCACCGCGGTGGCCTCGAAACCGCTATGGACCATGCAGTCGGCGCACTTCTCGTAGTTGCCCACACCATAGGCGTCCCAGTCGGTGCCTTCCATCAGTTCCTTGAAGGTGTCGACGTAGCCTTCACCGAGCAGGTAGCACGGACGCTGCCAGCCGAACACGGTGCGCGCCGGATTGCCCCAGGGCGTGCACTTGTAGGTCTGGTTGCCGGCCAGGAAGTCCAGGAACAGCGTGGACTGGCTGAACGCCCAGTTCTTGCCGGCGCGGCCGCGCGACAGGATGTCGCGGAACAGCTGGCGGGTCTTGCCGCGGTTCAGGAAGTGCTGTTGGTCGGGCGCGCGCTCGTAGGCGTAGCCCGGCGACACGGTGATGCCGTCCACGCCCATGGCCTTCACGGAGTCGAAGAAGCGGGCCACTTTTTCCGGCTCGGCATCGTTGAACAGCGTGCAGTTGATGTTGACGCGGAAGCCGCGCTTCTTGGCCGCGGCGATGGCTTCGACGCAACGGTCGTACACGCCTTCCTGGCTCACCGAGCGGTCATGCATCTCGCGGTCGCCGTCCAGGTGCACCGACCAGACGAAGTACGGGCTCGGCTCGTACTGGTCCAGTTTCTTTTCCATCAGCAGCGCATTGGTGCACAGGTACACAAACTTGCGGCGCGCAATGATGCCCTTGACGATGGTGGGCATGTCCTTGTGCAGCAGCGGCTCGCCACCGGCAATGGACACCACCGGTGCGCCGCATTCGTCGACCGCGCCCAGGCACTGCTCGATGGACAGGCGCTGGTTCAGGATGGGATCCGGATAGTCGATCTTGCCGCAGCCGTTACAGGCCAGGTTGCAGCGGAACAGCGGCTCGAGCATCAGCGCCAGCGGATAGCGCTTGTTGCCCGAGAGGTGCTGCTTGACGACATAGGCGCCCACGCGGGCAACCTGCAAAAAGGGAATGGCCAAAATGTACTTCCTTGTTATAGGGGCGCCCGGGCGTTAGCCAGCGGCGGTTTGCGGGTCTGGCTGCGGCGCGGCTTCGGCGGTAGCCGTGCCGGCTGCCTGCCTGCGCGGCGACGGATCGGCCAGCTCGGCCGGCAAGCGGAACTCGGCGTGTTCCTCGCGGCCGTCCATGACCGACACATCCACCGGTCCGAGCTGGCGCAACGTGGCGATCACGTCATTGACCATTTCCTCGGGGGCGGAGGCGCCGGCCGTGATCCCGACAACTTCGACGCCGCGCACCCACTCGGGGTTCAGTTCGCTGCCATCGGCAATCAAATAGCTGGGCACACCGCTCTCCGTGCCGATTTCACGCAGGCGGTTGGAGTTGGAACTATTGGTGGCGCCGATCACAAGGATCACTTCCACCTGCTTGGAGAGCTCGCGCACGGCGCTTTGGCGGTTTTGCGTGGCGTAGCAGATGTCACGCGTATCCGGCCCGACCAGATTGGCAAAACGCCGGCTCAGGGCGGCAATTATATTACGTGTGTCGTCCACGCTGAGCGTTGTCTGGGTCACGTAGGCAACCGGGGTGTCCGCGGGCAGGTCGAGCAATGTGACTTCCGATTCGCTCTGCACCAGGATCACCTTGCCGGGAATTTGCCCCATCGTGCCCTCGACCTCCGGATGGCCGGCATGGCCGATCAGGATCACGGTGCGGCCACTGGCGGCGTACTGGCGCCCCTGGGTGTGGACCTTGATCACCAGCGGGCAGGTCGCGTCGATCGAGTGCAGCTGGCGGGCCTTCGCATCGCTCTCGACATCCTTGGAGACACCATGCGCGCTGAAGATGGTGACGGCGCCAGTCGGCACTTCGTCCAGTTCTTCCACAAATTGCGCGCCTTTGCGTCTCAACCCTTCGACCACGTGCTTGTTGTGCACGATTTCGTGTCGCACGAACACCGGGGCTCCGTGTTTGACGAGGGCACGGTCTACAATCTCGATCGCGCGCACCACACCAGCACAAAAACCACGGGGTTGAGCTAGAATCACCTGCATAAAGATAGGCCCCCCGACCCAGTCAACGGGTTCAGCATAAGTTGATATTCCGGAATCACTTTCCCGTCATACGGTGGTTACTATATACCGGTGCCGCAACCTTTGCCTGGCACCTGGCTACGGCCAGCAACACTTTGAGGGTTTTTTCGGTGGGTGATATGAGTTCAGGGGACTACGTCCTGGTAACAGGCGCATCCGGCTTTCTCGGCTCGGCAGTGGCGCGGCAGGCACTGGCGCGCGGTTTTCGCGTGCGGGCGATGGTACGCGCCGGCAGCCCGCGCCGCAACCTGGAGGGCCTGCCCGTAGAGATCGCCGAGGGCGACATGCGCGACGCGCCCGCGATGGAAAGCGCGCTCCGAGGGGTGCGTTATCTCTTCCACGTGGCGGCGGACTACCGGCTGTGGGCGCCGGATCCCGAGGAAATCGTGCGCACCAATGTGGCTGGCACCGAGACGGTGATGGGGGCGGCACAAGCTTGCGGGGTCGAGCGCATCGTCTACACCAGCAGCGTGGCTACCCTGCGCGTGGCGGGCGCCACCGCGCCGGTGACGGAAGAGGCCGCCATGGCCGGCCATGAGGCGATTGGCGCCTACAAGCGCAGCAAGGTGCTGGCTGAGCGCGTGGTGGAGCGCATGGTGGCCCGCGACGGGCTTCCTGCCGTGATCGTCAACCCCTCCACGCCGATCGGCCCGCGTGACGTGCGGCCCACGCCCACTGGCCGCATCATCGTAGAGGCCGCCACCGGCAAGATTCCCGCCTTCGTCGATACCGGCCTCAACCTGGTGCACGTGGACGACGTGGCCGAAGGCCATATGCTGGCCCTGGAGCGCGGCGTGACCGGCGAACGCTACATCCTCGGCGGGCAGGACGTGGGCCTGCAACAGATGCTGGCCGACATTGCGGCCATGACGGGGCGGCGTGCCCCCACCCTGCGCTTGCCGCGCTGGCCGCTTTACCCGCTCGCCTACGCGGCGGAGGCAGTGGCGCGCATGACCGGCAAGGAGCCTTTCCTGACGGCGGACGGCCTGTCGATGTCGAAGTACCGGATGTTCTTCAGCTCGGAGAAAGCCCGCCTGGCGCTGGGCTATCAGGCGCGGCCTTATCAACAAGGGCTGAGCGAAGCGCTCGACTGGTTCCGTAGCGCTGGCTACCTGGGGTAAGCGTCGACGGTCAGCCCCGCCGGTCAGCCCTGACCATCAGCCCCGTTGGGGCGCCTGCGCGCGTCCCTTCCACTGGCCGCCTTTGCGCAGCCAGTAGCGGCGCGCGGAGTCGACCGTGGCGCCGAGGTAGAACAACGCCGTCACTGGCAGCAGGGGTGCCAGCCAGAGCGGCTGGCGGTATTCACGCAGCATCGGCACGTAGGCCAGCGTCATGGCCAGCCAGGCGGCCCATGCCGGCCACAGCCGCAGGCCGCCGCCGAGCGCCAGCAAGGGCGGCGCCAGGTAGGTGAGGACCATGCCGGCCACGGCGCCGGCCAGCAGCAGCGGCGAGTAATGCAATTGGGTGTAGGCGCTGCGGGCAATCATGTCCCACAGGCTGCGCCAGTCATCGTATGGGCGCACGGAAATGCTGTCGTCGGCCAGGTCAAGGCGGATCGAGCCGCCTTGCTTGATGCAGGCAGCCAGGCTGCAGTCATCGATCAGTTCGCCCCGGATCGCGGCAAATCCGCCAATGCGGGCCAGCGCGGCACGGCGCGCCAGCATGCAGCCGCCGGCCGCTGCCGCCACGCCGCTGCGCGGATTGTTCACCCGCGCGAACGGGTAGAGCTTGGCAAAGAAGAACACAAAGGCCGGGACGATCAGGCGCTCCCACCACGATGCGCATCGCAGCCGCACCATCAACGACACCAGGTCCCGCTGCTCATGCGCGGCACGCGCCACCAACCGGGCCAGCACGCCATTGCCGTGATGGATGTCGGCGTCCGTCAGCCATACCCAGCCGGCTCCAGGCGCTGCCTTGTCGGCGGCGGCTAGGCCCTCGGACTGCGCCCAGACCTTGCCGCTCCAGCCGGCCGGCAGGTCGCGCGCCGTGATCACGGTCAGCGCATCCGCCTTGCCCAGCGCAGCCGCGGCGCTGCGCGCGAGGTCGGCGGTGCCGTCGGTGCTATGGTCATCCACCACCACCAGCCGCAGCGCTGCGGGATAGTCCTGGCCCAGCACGCTGGCCACGGCGCCGCCAATCACGTCCGCCTCATTGCGAGCCGGGATGATGGCGACCACCTCAGGCCATTGCGCGGGCGCGGGCGCGGGGCCGGGCTTGCGCACTCGCCAGAAGCCGGCACGGCCGGCAAGCAGCACGCACCAGATGGCGAGCGAGATCAGGGACAACACAAACATCTCAAGAAACTCCAGGACAGGATGGGTAGGGCAGCAACGGCATCAGCGCATCATGCATCAGCGCAACAGGCGCCGGGCAAGCCGGGCAAGCTTGGGCACGGTTTCAGGGCGCAGCAGGCGTGGATCGTAGCCGGCCATGCGGCGATCGTTCTCGGCCAGGCAAAGCTCGATCATCGCCCGCGGCGACAGGGCTTCGGCTAGCGAGGACGTGCTGTTCATGGGGAAATTGGCGTCCTTGGCCACGCCGTCGGCATCGATGCCGCGCGCAATGCCAACGCGCTCCCAGATCAGGAAGGCCCACACCCGCATCACCTTGAGCGTGTAAAGCGGGCGCCGCCACCAGGGCAGGTTGCGGCGATACCATGCCGCCCAGTTGACGAAGAACAGGATGTGGCGGCCTTCCTCCTGGATGACCGGCTCGAACGTTTCCACCAGTTCCGCAGGGAAGAAGCCCGAGCGCTTGGCCGCGGCAAACAGGCCAAAGGCAAAAAAACTATCGATGCACTCGCTGTAGCCGGTGACCAGCCAGCCCCACTCCACGTCAGATGGCGGGCGGTACTCAGGCTCGGGGGCCAGGGCGATGCCATAGGCTTCCACCAGTTTCGACAGCACCACCTTGTGGCGTGCCTCCTCGCCGCCATCCATTTCCAGCGCGCTGCGCAGCAGGGGGTTGGTCACGGTATCGGCGAAGGCCTGCACCCGCACGGAGGCACGGCCTTCGGTCTGCACCGCGATATCCCATATCGGCAGCGAGGTCACCCGGTGCAGGGCATCCGGGTCAAGCCTGGGCCAATCGATGACGGCGGGTTTGTAGGGGTTGTGGGTTTGCAGCAGCATATTGCAGAACATACGCAGATGCTGCGGCGAGCCGATGCGGACCGGCCCGGGCTCGGGGTCGGTCCAGTTGCGCATGGCATGGTCGGCCTGGTCGATCTCGGCCTTGGCGAGGGCAGCGACCACGGCGGCGGCCCTGGCCTCGGTGCTCGGCTCGCTGGTCCTGCTGGGTGTGGCAAGCGCGTCTGACATCCTGCTCCCCTGGCGGTTGATGGTCCGGGGGTAATTCTAGCGTGGCCGGCGCGCTTGCGCGTGCCGCACCCGCATCACGGCACGCGCAGGGTACGGCATGGAAAGGCAACGCAGGAGGTGACTTAGCCCTGGTACTGGACCGCCGCTGCGCGCTAGCGCGATGGCGGCAAGGCGATGTTCGCCAGCCCGAGGCCCGCACGCCATGCCCCCGGCGGCATGCCGAAGCGCTGGGTGAAGCTGCGTGTAAACGTGGTCTGGTCGGGAAAGCCTAGCGCCAGCGAGATATCCGCCAGTGGCTGGGCCCGGTCCGCCAGCAGGCGCGCGGCCTGGTCCAGCCGCAGGCGCGTCTGGTAGCGATGCGGTGTATCGCCAAAGGCGTCGCAGAACAGGGTGTGGAAGCGCCGCACGCTCCAGCCGAACCGTGCCGCGAGCTGGTCGGCCCGCAGCGGCGCGTCCAGGTGCTGGCGCAGGTAGGCGTCGACTCGCGCCAGCGGAAAATGCGTGGGCCGGGCGCGGCCGCCCACGCCCAACGCCTGCGCCAGGTCGGCGGCAAGGGTAGCGGCCAGTTGCCAGTGATGCTGCCGGGAGCTGGTTGCCTGGGGCAGCGCAGCCAGGCGCCGCACGCGTTCGCTCCAGCCGTCCGTGATGGCAAACGCCTTGGGCCGGTCCATCAGCGCGGCCGGCAACGCGAGCGAGCCCGGCGGAATGTCCAGCACCAACTGCCGGTTGTCGGCCAGCCCCAGGAAGTCGTGACGCTCCCCGGCGGGCACGATCAGCCCGCCGCGGGGATCGAGCCGGTGCAGGTGGCCGCCGAGTTCCAGCTCGCAGGCACCGTCCAGGCCGAACAGGACCTGATGGTAGTCATGGCGATGCCACTCCCGCTCTGGCTGGTAGACGCGGGTCTCCACCAGCGGCGCCGGCCGGCCCGCCTGCGCTAGCCGCACGGCATCGTCATCGTGCGGCGGCATGGCGGGTTTTGCGAGGGATCCGGGCGCCCTGGCCAGCCTGGCATAGCCAGACCCCAATGCCGGCAACGAGCAGGCCAAGTAACTGCAGGACCCCGAGCTTGTCGCCAAACAGCAGCCAGGCCTGCAGCGCCGCCAGCGGCGGCGCCAGGAACATCAGCGACGCGGCGGTGGCAGCCTGCCCGCGCCTGACGATGCGCACAAGCAGATAGGTGCCCAGGCCCGACAGCACCAGCGTGGCCCAGGCCAGTGCCGACCAAAGCGCCATGCCCGGTTGCCAGCGCGACTCGCCCAGCAGCCATGCCAGCGCGCCGGCCACCAGGGCGCCGCCCGCGTTCTGCCAGGCCATGCTGGCGCGCAGGTCGGCCGCGGCAATCGAGGTTTTCTGCAGGATCGTGCCCATGGTGATGGAGAGGATGGAGATGACCACCACCAGTACCACCCACGGCGAAACGGGGCTGGGTGCGCTGGCCAGGGTGGCGGGTGCCACCACCAATACTACGCCCAGGGAACCCAGTGCAAGCCCGCCCCAGCCCTGCCGGGACGGAAACTCCCCCAGCAACGGGATTGCCAGCAGCGCGGTCAGCAGCGGTTGCAAGGCACCGAGCAAGGCCATGGCCGACGGCGCAAGGCCATGCGCGATGGCCCAGTAGCCGCCACCCAGGTAGCTGCCATGCAGGAGCGCGCCCGCCAGCAAGTGCCGCGGCACTTCGCGCAGCGCTGGCCAGCGCGCCGCGCCTGCCACGGCCACGGCCGCGAACAGCACGGCCGCCAGGGAGAAGCGGGCCAGCAGGAACAGGCTGGGCTGGGCCACCGGCACGATGGCCCGGCCCACGATGAATCCGGTCGACCAGATCAGGACAAAAGCCAGGCTGGACAGCCAGGCGGCCGAGGCGGGGACGCTGAGGCGGGATGAGGGCATGATGTTTCAGCGCGCCGGCTGCGCGCGGGGGCGGCAATGATCGACAATGGGCTGCAGGCTAGTCGCCCGATGCCGTCCTGTCTTGGCAAATCCGGCAACGCGTGGCCGAACCGCCACGGCTTCGGTTTATAGTCTGGCGCTGGCCCCGACTGCCATGCCGCACGCTGCGTGCCGCGCAAGGGCAGCCCGGCATTCGTCAACCTACGGTCCTCTATCACCATGTCCGAACCCTTATTGGAACGCGTACTCCTCACCAACGACGATGGCATCGACGCCCCCGGCCTGGCCGTGCTCGAAGCCGTAGCGGCAACGCTGGCGCGCGAGGTCTGGGTGGTCGCGCCCGAGCATGACCAGAGCGGCACCTCGCACTCCCTGAGCCTGCACGCGCCGCTGCGCATCAGCCAGCAAGGCGAACGCCGCTTCGGCGTGAGCGGCACCCCGGGCGACTGCGTCGTCATGGCCGCCCGGCACCTGATGGCCGACACCCCGCCGAGCCTGGTCCTGTCGGGCATCAACCGTGGCGCCAACCTCGGCCTAGAAACCGTGTTCTCCGGCACCGTCGGCGCCGCCATGACCGGCGTGCTGCTGGGCATCCCGGCCATTGCGCTGAGCCAGGCCTTCACCGATCGCAACGCGGTGCGCTGGGAAACGGCGCGCGCGCTGGCGCCCGGCGTGATCCGCCGCCTGCTTGCCGCCGGCTGGAACCGGCAGGCCTGCCTGAACGTCAACTTCCCCGATGTGGAGCCCGGGTCAGCCGGCCCGCTCACCGTCACCCGCCAGGGCGTCGGCCTCGTCAAGGATCTTGCCGTGCGGGCCCATGTCGACCCGCGCGGCATCCCGTATCACTGGCTGCAGTTCTCGCGCGGCCCGCAGCCGGACAACGACGACAGCGAGGCCGTGGTGGTCGGCCGGGGCGCCATTTCGGTGACGCCGCTGCGCTTCGAGCGCACCGACGAGGAGGCGGCCGCGGAGCTGGCGGGGCGTCTTTGAGGTAATGACCGGTGGTGCCGCCCGGGGGCGCGCCGGGTTAACCTATTGCGCGGCCCCCTCATGCCGCCCCAAGGGGCAGCCCTGCCGCAAACGGATTGCGAATATGCAATCCCTCTTCGATCAGCATCCCGTCCTGCATATCCTCGGAATACAGGATCTCGCAGTCGGACAGCAGCGCCGCCGCTACGATCATCGCATCGTAGACGCTGAAGCCGTAACGTTCGGCAATCTGCCTGCCTTTGTCATGTGTTTCCACTGTAAGCGGCTCCACTGGACACAGGGACTGAATCAGTCTCGCAACCTCGTTCACTTCTGGCCACGGCATAGCCAGCCTGCGGCGAGCCACGTTGGCGATTTCGTTCAAGACCTGCACGCTGATCCTGCCCCCGGCCTGGACGATGGCTTCGGCGCGATCCGCTTTTGCCGTGTCGGCGGACAACAGGTACAACAGTACGTTGCTATCGATAAACGCCCTACGCGCGGTCATTGATATCGTCCCGGTCAAATTTGAAATCTGCCGGCAGGCGCCCGCGGAACTGTCGCAGTTTCGCCAGATAGTCGGCGCTGCCGGGCTTCTTCCTGACCTGGAAAACCCGTTCGTCGGCGATCACGACTTCAATGTCGTCGCCTTCATGCAGCTCCAGCGCATCCACCACGGAGGCGGGCAGACGGATGGCCAGGCTATTTCCCCATTTGCTGACTTGCATGATGTGTTTCTCCCATGACACTCGAGGATGATATACGTTATGAAATGTATATCCTCGCGTGAGGGGCATCAAGGGGTAGTCAATTTTGAGACGCATTGTCCCTTTTTTCTGTCTTTTCGTGCGATGCGGCTAGAGCTGTCATTGTGGTGTGCACTCTGGCGTTTGATAATCTGCCATCACATGCCGATTCAATCAAACCAGATTTGAATGTACTCCCTAGACGACCTGAAACTCTTTGTCCGCACGGCCGAGCTTGAAAACCTCTCCGCGGCCGCGCGCGAACTGGGCCGGACCGCCGCCACCGCCAGCGCGGCCCTGATTCGCCTGGAGCAACGCCTGAGCGCGCGCCTGTTCGCCCGCACCACCCGCCGCGTGCGCCTGACCGAGGAGGGGCGGGTGTTCCTGGAGGCAGCGCGCAAGGCATTGGCGGCGCTGGAGGAGGGCGAGGGCGCACTGGCGGAGCAGCGGGAGGAACTGGCCGGGCCGCTACGGCTATCGGCGCCCGCCGACCTCGGGCGCGCCTTGCTGCGTGGCTGGCTGGACGATTTCCTGGCGGCGCATCCGCAGCTTTCGCTCGAGTTGTCCATCGGCGATACGCTTGCCGACCTGTATCGCAGCAATGTCGACCTGGCGGTGCGGGTGGGCTGGCTGGAGGATTCGGGGCTGGTGCGCCGGCAGCTTGCGCTGACGCGCCGCGTGGCGGTGGCCGCGCCGGCGTACCTGGCGCGTTGCGGCACGCCCGCGTCGCCCGAGGCGCTGGCGCAGCACCAGCTGCTATGCCTCGCGCCGGGCGGGCAGGCGCGCATGCGCTGGCCGTTTCGCTCGCGCCAGTCCCGGCTGGAGGTGGAGGCGAACGGGCGGCGCACCAGCGATGATGGCGCGGTGGTGCGCGACTGGGCGCTGGCGGGCCATGGCATCGCTTTCAAAAGCTGGTTCGATGTCGCGGCCGACGTCAGCGCCGGCCGCCTGGTGCTGCTGTTTCCCGAGTGGTACCAGGACAGCGTGCCGCTGCAGCTGGTGTTCCTGCAGAGCCGGTTTCCGTCTTACCGGCAGCGCCGCCTGATCGAGTTCCTGCAGGCGCGTTTCGCGGCGTTCGACGCGGACTATCCTTTCCCGGCGTAGCCGCGTCGGTGCAGGCTTGCGTCGTGGCTACTCGTTGACGGCAAGCTCGCCGCCGGCAAGCACGGCCCCTTTGCCCGCACCGCGGCTGGCTCGCCACGCAGAGTACGTGACACCGGTCAGCAGCAGGGCTGAGAGCACGACGAAGACGCAACTGATGGGGCGATGCACGAACACCATCATGTCGCCGCGCGACAGCAGCAGCGAGCGGCGGAAGTTCTCTTCCACCATCGGCCCGAGCACGAAGCCAAGCAGGATGGGCGCAACAGAGAACCCGAGCCACATGAGCACCGCGCCGATCACGCCGAACGCCAGTACTTCCCAGATCTCGAACAGGCTGTTCTGCGTGCTGAACACGCCGACCACGATGAAGAACATGGCCGAGGGGAACAGGTAGCGGTAGGGCACCTGCAGCAGCTTGACCCACACGCCGATCAGCGGGACGTTCAGCACGATCAGCAGCAGGTTGCCAATCCAGAAGCTGGCGATCAGGCCCCAGAAGATGTCGGGGTGATCGCTGATCAGCTGCGGCCCCGGGGCGATGCCCTGGATCATCAGCGCGCCAAGGATCAGCGCCATCACGGCGTCGCCCGGAATGCCCAGGCTCATGGTGGGGATGAAATCGACCTGCGTCTTGGAGTGCGCGGAGGCTTCCGGCCCTGCGACACCCGCGATCATGCCCGTGCCGAACTTCTCCGGCGTCTTGGAGATCTTGCGCTCCAGGGCATAGGCGACGAAGGTCGTGATGGTGGGGCCGGTCCCGGGCATGGCGCCGAACACGGTGCCTACCGCGGTGCCCCGTACCATGGGCCAGAAGGCGGTCTTGAGCTCGGCCAGGCTGGGCCGCATGTCGCGGATGCGCAGCTTGGCCTTGCTGGCGATCACGCTCATCCGGTTGACATTGAGCAGGAAGTCCGCCACGCCAAACAGGCCCATGGCGATGGCGACCAGTTCCAGCCCGTCGCTAAGCTCGGGGATGTTCATCGCCAGGCGGAAGGTGCCGCTGTTCACGTCGGTGCCGACACAGCCGCAGATCAGGCCGAACAGCGTCATCGCCACGCCTTTCAACGGGGACCCGCGCGACATGGTGGAGCCTGCCAGCAAGCCCAGCAGCATGATCGAGAAGATCTCGGTTGGGCCAAACTTGAACGAAATCTCGGTGAGCAGCGGCGAGGCGAAGATCATCACGATGATGCCCACCGATGCGGCGAAGAATGAGCAGATCATGGTGATGCCCAGCGCCGTGCCGCCCTTGCCGGCGCGCGTCATTGGATAGCCGTCCAGGCAGGTGACCGCATGCGGCGGGTGCGAGGGCAGGTTGAGCAGGATCGCGCCGATGGCGCCGCCATATTGCGAGCCATAGAAGATCCCCGCCAGCATCAGGATGGCGGGTACCGGGTGCATGGCATAGGTCAGCGGCAGCAGGATGGAAATGGCCGACAGCGCGCCCATGCCGGGCAGCACGCCAATCAGGTTTCCCATCAGCACGCCGAAGAAGGACCACATCAGGTTGGAACCCTGGAAGGCAACGCCAAAGCCGAACCAGAGATCATGCAGAGCGTTCGCGGTCATGATGTTCAGACCCCCCAGGCAAACAGCGGCAGCTGCAACTGCAGCGCCCACCAGAACACAACCGTGGCGATGACGCACATCGCCAGTGCCAGGATGGCGGCTTGCTTCGCGGTATTGCTCCGGTCGCCCAGCGCCGAGATGAACACGATGGCGAAGGTGGCGGGGATCAGGCCGCCATATTTGCCCAGCAGCAAGAAGGCGAGCACGCCCAGGATGATGCAGGCACAGCCGCGCAGATCCGGCAGCCCGGCGCCATGCCCGTGCCCGGATGCCTGGGCTTGCGCCGGTGGCTCCTTGCGCGCCGAGATGGCGATGAGCACGCCGACGATCGCCAGTAGCGCGCCTACCGCTGCCGGGAAGAACCCGGGCCCCATGTGGCTCAGGGTGCCGGTGCGATATTGCAGGCCGGCCACTAGCGTGGCGAGCCCGATCAGCGTCATGAGCCCGCCGCCGTAATAGTCCTTCTTGAAACGCGAGGGGGTGTTCATTGCAAGTCCCCTCTGGTCCGGCTACCCGATCGGTAGCGTGCGTTGGTGTGTCGATGCATGAGGTGGTCTCTCCGTCTCCTGTTTTTACGCCCTTGCCTTGCCGCGACTTCATCGCGGGCGTGAGCGGGTGTCGAGACTGTAGGAACGGCATCTTCCAAACGGCTTTCCGACGGCTTGCAATCGGCTTTCGGGACAGAGATGTTGAAGAGAATTTCTCGTGGCTACGCGTAATCCCTAGCGCTGAAAATCCATGGGGCAGGGAACTTCCGCGGCGGATCTCAAGCCATGTAGCGGCCAAGTGGTGCACTGCTCACCCGCTGTCGGCGACCCGCGGAAATCCATTTGCATCACGTTGTGCTATATCCAGCCGGATCGCTGCAGCGTGAGGCGTGCCTGGATGATTGCAATTGCAGTCATGCAGACATGTAGCCATGCAAAGCGACATCAAGCTTTCACAAAAGACCTGGACAATGCGGTCTGCCGCCACGGGTGCGGTTCATGGCGTCTATCGCATGGTTGCCCGCGGCTGGCGGAAGACTGCCTCATCCATCCATAAGACAGAGAAAATCAGTGAAGAAAGCTCTCCTTGCAATGACTGCCGCGGCTGCTGCCGCAGCCTCCGGCGCAGCGTTCGCCCAAACCTCCTCGTCCAGCGTCACGCTGTACGGCATTGCCGACGTCGGCATCGAAGTCATCAACCACATGCCTGCCACCGGTTCCGCGGGTGGCACCGTTACCCGCATGAACTCCGGCAACCTGTCGGGATCGCGCTGGGGCCTGCGCGGCAGCGAAGACCTGGGCGGTGGCCTGAAGGGTATCTTCGTGCTGGAAAGCGGCTTTGATATCGATACCGGCGCCTCGGGCCAGGGCAACCGCCTGTTCGGCCGCCAGTCGTACGTGGGCCTGCAGGGCAATTTCGGCGCCGTGACGCTGGGTCGCCAGCAAAACTCGCTGTACGACCTGTTCGGCGCCTATGACCCGATGGCCGTCGGCCCGCGCTACTCGCTCAACAGCGTCGACTCGCTGTTCAACGGCCGTGCCGACAACGCCTTCAAGTACACGGGCAAGTTCGGCGGCCTGACGGCTACCGGCTTCTACAGCACCGGGCGCGATGCCACGGTGACCAACGGCAGCGAAGTGCCGGGCGCAAGCAAGGTGGGGCGCAACTACGGCGCGGGCCTGGCCTACGCGGTGGGTGGCTTCTCCGTTGGCGCCGCGTACGACCAGTTCCAGGGTTCGTCGGTGGCTCTGCAGGATCGCACCGCCAAGCGCGCGGCCATCGGCACGTCCTATGCCTTTGGCGATGCCAAGGTGTTTGCCGGCTACCGCTGGCTGCGTGACGACGGCACGGCCAGCGCCACGGCCACCGTCACCCGCAGCAATGTGTACTGGGCAGGCGCGCAGTACAAGTTCACGCCTGCATTCCAGCTGACCGGCGCGGCGTACTACACCGACCTGAAGAACAGCGGCGCGGATTCGTGGATGTACGTGCTGTCGGGCGACTACTCGCTGTCCAAGCGCACCGACGCCTACGTGAACATCGGCTACGTGAAGAACAAGTCGGGCTCCACCCTGGGCCTGAACGGTGCCGGCACGGCACTGCCGGGCGCGAACCAGACCGGCGCCACCGTCGGCGTGCGTCACCGCTTCTAAGCCGCATCTAAGCTGCATCTAAGCCGCATCTGAGCGGCAACTGAGCGGCAACTGAGCAGCAACTGAGCAGCAACTGAGCAGCACCCGGGCGGCATCCTGCGCATGGAGGATGCCGCCAACAATCATATCGACCTTGCTTTTGCGCGAGGATCGCTTGGCCGGTCAGATCGACCGGCCTTTTTTCTCTTCTTCGCCGAACCGCGTGAAGTGAGCAAGGCCGCCGCCGCCATGGACGCGCTCCACCTTTGACATCATCACGTGATGTCGCCGGCTAGGACACCCTCGGCATGGCAAGCAGCCTCAGCGCCAGCAGCGCTAGCACCACGGCAAGCCCATATTTCTGGAGCACGGCGGCACGCGGGTTGCGGCTCAGGAACCGCCGTGCCGACCCGCCAGCCGCGCCCAGCAGGCCGTGGAACACCGTGCTGATCGCCGTCAGCACGCAGCCCAGGACAATCAGCTGCCGGGCCACGTTGCCCTTGCCCGGGTCCACGAACTGCGGCAGGAAGACCATGAAGAACAGCAACGCTTTCGGATTCAGCAAGCTGTTCAGCGTAGAGCGGAAAAACACTGATTTCAACGAGGTCTGCCGGGTCACCGCGCCCAGCGGCAGCAGCGGGCGGCGCAGCGCTTTCCAGGCCATCCACAGCAGGTACAGGGCCCCCGCATAGCGGATCAGGCCGAAAGCCGGGGGCCACGCGGCAATCACGGCGGTGATGCCGGTTGCCGTCAGGATGGTCAGCACGAGGTCCGCCGCGGCAATGCCGAGCGCGGCCGCCGCGCCGCCGCCGAGGCCGTAGGTGACGCCGTGCGCCATGACGAAGGCCATGTTTGGCCCGGGTGACAGCAGCAGCACCATCACGGCCGCGGCGAACACCGACAAGGTAGCGAATTCGATCATGCCCAGGTTTCCAGAAAGCTCCGCAGAGCCCTTTACGTTGTCGAGGCTGGTAGCGTAATCTTTGTGCCTGATACAAACAAAAAATTGTTCTAGATACAAAGAACGATCCGATGAAGGCGCGCAGGCCAAGGCATGATCCCAGCCCGGTACAAAACCATCATGGACGAGATCGCGGGGCGCATCCGCGAGGGGGTGCTGCCGCCAGGCACGCAATTGCCGACCGTTCGCGCCTTGATGAAGCAGCATGGCATCGCCCTGGCCACCGCATCGCGCATCTACCGGGAGCTGGAAACCATCGGGCTGGTCGTCGGCGAGACCGGCCGCGGTACTTTTGTGCGCGACACCTCGCTGCCGCGCGGCCTGGGCCTGGAGCAGCACCCGGTGCGTTTCGGCGCGGTCGATCTCACCTTCAACTATCCGTCCTTGCCCGGCCAGGCCGACATGCTGCGCGACGGCCTGCGCACCATCGCGGCCTCGGGGGACCTCGACGCGCTGCTGCATTCGGCGCCCCAGGGCGGGCGGGCGCACGAGCGGCAGACCGCGGCCAGGCATCTGCGCAACCGGGGCATCCGGGTGGGCGGCGAGCAGGTGCTCATCGTCAATGGCGCGCAGCAGGGCCTCGCCGTGGCGGTCATGGGGCTGCTCAAGCCGGGCGATGTCCTGGCCGTGGACGCGCTGACCTATCCCGGCATGAAACGGCTCGCACAGACGCACCGTCTTGACCTGGAGGCGGTGCCGCACACGGTAGACGGCATGGACCTGGAGCATCTGGCAGCGCTATGCAAACGGCGTCCGGTGCGCGCCGTCTACGCCATGCCAACGATGCACAATCCACTGGGCACGGTGATGGCTGAGCCATCCCGGGTCCGGCTTGCCGAGCTTGCCGGGAAGCATGATTTCCTGGTCATCGAGGATGGCGCCTATGCCTTCCTGGCCGAGCCGGCACCCAAGCCGGTCTTTACCTACGCGCCTGAACGCACGGTTTATGTCTCGGGGCTGTCCAAGAGCGTCGCGTCCGGCTTGCGCGTGGGCTTTGTCGCCGCGCCCCTTGCGCTGGTGCCCGCGCTGGAGGGTGCGATCCGCGTCTCGACCTGGAACACGCCCACGCTGACCGTGGCGCTGGGTTGCCATTGGATCGAGGCCGGACTGGTCGACGAGCTCGAGGACCGCAAGCGCAAGGACGCGCGGCTGCGGCAAAGCCTGGCGCGCCGCGTGCTGCGCGGTTGCGATGTCAAAGCGCATCGCGCTTCCTACTATCTCTGGCTGACCTTGCCGGAAGACCTGCGCGCGGACCGCGTCGCCGCCGGCCTGGAGCGCGAAGGCGTCCTGGTGACGACGGCCCAGCCGTTTGCCGCCACGCCAAGCGTGCCGCATGCGCTGCGCCTGGCGATCGGCTCCATCTCGCATGGAGCGCTGGAGGACGCGTTGGTCAAAGTGCGCCGGGCGGTGCTCGGCTAGCGGGATAGCTTTCTCCAACCGTGATTCCAACGGTGCCGGTCAACGGTGCCGGTCTATAGTGCAACTGGGGGGCGACGCGGTGGCGTGGCCCCTCAAAAAAGGTAGCACATGGGTGGGGCGGGGGGCCAGCCGCCGCGTGCAGCGGGGCGGTCCGCCCTTGCGACACCTGCGGCCAATGTCCCACGTTCAAGGAGCAGCATCATGTTGATAGCCAGGTGGCAGATCGATGCCCGTTTCGGGCACAAGCAAGAAGTCATCGAGCGCCTGCAGGCATGGGCGCGCGAGATCGCCCCGCAAGCCGGCCTCGTCACCGGACGCTTGCTGACCGGCTCGATCGGCGCGCTCGAGGCCACGGTGGTCCACGACTGGGAAGTGAGCAACCTCGGCGAACTGGATAGCGCCTGGGCCCGGCTCGTGTCGATACCTGCCCACGCGCAATGGGGCAAGGAGCTCGAACCGTTCGTCGTCTCCGGCACCGCGCGCTGGGAAATCTACCGCGTGGTCTGATATCGAAAGTGATGCTGGCTTCGCACGTTTGCCGCCACGCTGGCCGGCGCGCCTGCGTGATTGTTCCCATTGTCGGCTCACGGGCTTTCCATTAGGCTTTGCAACCACCTTCGAGGCCTCCGGCGCGTTCCCCCGCATGTTGCCCAGACACCGCCGGCTACTGGAGATGTCCTGATGCCCGCAGCGCAGCACCTGCAGCAGACGCCGGCGCGGTTGACCACCGTGACCTTCGATCAATGGCGCGAAGCCATCGACACCAGTTTCCTGCCGCTCGATTATTCGCGCCAGACACGCGGGGGCTTTCATTGCCACGTCAGCTACGCGCGTTTCGGCGCCAGCGCGGTGGCGGACATGGATGTCGACGCGCACCGTGTTGCTCGCGAGTCCAGGCACGTGGCGGCATCCGACGCGGGCTTCTTCAAGATCTTCTGGCAGCTCAGCGGGCGCAGCCGCGTGGCGCAGCGCGGCAACGAGGCCTCGCTGGAGCCGGGCATGTGGTCGATCTACGATACCGCGCAGCCCTATAGCATCGAGATGGCCGACCGCTGCCGGGTGCTGGTGCTGCTGGTGCCGCAGGAACGCGCCTTCGGCTGGCGCCAGGCAGCGACCAGCCTGGGGGGCCGGGCGCTGCGCGGGGAGGGCGCGGCGCGCATCGCGCTGTCGGCGCTGGGCGCCATGCTGCATGACACCTGCGCGGGGCACCTGCTGGATCATCAGGGGCAGATCGTGCTGCAGGATTCCGTGGTCTCGTTGATGGAGACGGCGCTGCAAGGCGCCGGCACGCCGCCGCCGGCGGCCCTTGGCGATGGCGCGGACGCTGCCGTGGCGCGGCATCTTGGCGAAGCGCGCATGAGCCGGCTTGCCGAGTTCATCGATGCGCATCTGCATGATCCGGAGCTTTCGGCGCAACGGCTGGCGGCAGTGCTGAACGTGTCGCGCCGCACGTTGTACAACCTGTTTCGTGAGTCCGGGCAGACCCCGCATGCCTATATCCTGTCGCGCCGGTTGCGGCAGGCGGCGGCGCGGCTGGCGGGCAGTGGCGATGCCGGGCGCAGCATTACCGAGATTGCTTTTGCGCTGGGGTTTGGCGATGCGGCGCATTTCAGCCGGGTTTTCCATGAGCGGTTCGGGATGAGTCCGACGCAGTGGCGGCTGCAGAATGCGGGGGGCGGGGGGATTGTTTTGCGGCATTAGATTGGGGGATGGGGGGCTTTGCTGCGAATGCAACCGTATTTGCAACTGATTGACTTCAACGTCAAAGGCAACTGCAGTTTCACCACCCCTGCGGGGCGGCGACCTACTTTCTTGTCTTGCCAAGAAAGTAGGCAAAGAAGGCGCGCCGGATGGGGCGACTACCCCTCGTGATCCATACGGCCTTGGCACACCTACACGGCTCGCTTCGCATCGCGCTTGGGTGATTCCCGCCCCTTCGGGCGGGAATCACGGCTACACCAGTTGGTTGATCTTGCCGCTGGTTGGCTCCCCTCTCCCACTTGTGGGAGAGCGACCGGGGCAGAGGGCGGGCGCGCATTGTGGCGTTGTGGTGCCAAGGGCCATTGGCTTCAACTTTAGCCTTTCCAAGGCTTTGCACGCATCGACAAGCTTTGTGCACGGCCAGACAAGCCATGATCAGGCCGTGGTGTTAACTTCGATCTCCATAACCAGGCACCAGCCAAGACCAACCGGAGACGAAGATGAATGCACCCAAGGAAGCCCGCAGCGGCCTGAACCAGGCCATCCGCAATGCCATGCTGATCGACGGCGAGTGGCGCCAGGCCGAGTCCGGCGAGACCTTCGCCGTGTTCGATCCCGCCACCGGCGAGGAGATCGCGCGCGTGCCCGCGGGCGGCGCGGCGGATATCGATGCGGCGGTGGCCGCGGCCGGGCGCGCCTTTGCCGGCGGCACGTGGCGCGCCATGATGCCGGCCCAGCGCGAGCGCCTGCTGCTCAAGCTAGCCGATCTGGTCGAGCAGCACGGCGACGAACTGGCCCGGCTTGAAACCCTCAACAACGGCAAGCTGCTGGCGTTCTCGCAAGGCCTGGAGGTGGGCGGCAGCGCGCAATGGCTGCGCTACATGGCCGGCTGGGCCACCAAGATCGAAGGCAGCACGCTGGACGTATCGGTACCGTTCCCCCCCGGCACGCGCTATAGCGCCATGACCCGGCGCTCGCCGGTGGGCGTGGTGGGCGCCATCGTGCCGTGGAATTTCCCCTTGCTGATGGCGGTCTGGAAGATCGCTCCGGCCCTGGCCTGCGGCTGCACCGTGGTGCTCAAGCCGGCCGAGGAAACGCCACTCACCGCGCTGCGGCTGGCCGAGCTGGCGCTGGAAGCGGGCTTCCCGCCGGGCGTGCTGAACGTGGTGACCGGCGACGGCGTGCCCGGCGCGGCGCTGGTGGCGCATCCCGGCGTCAACAAGATTACCTTCACCGGTTCCACCGAAGTCGGGCGCCTGATCGGTGCGCGCTGCGGCCAGGATATCCGCCGCGTGTCGCTGGAGCTCGGCGGCAAGAGCCCGGTCATCGTGCTGGACGACTGCGATCCCGCGCACGCCATCCAGGGCGCGGCCGGCGCCATCTTCCTCAACCAGGGCCAGGTCTGCACGGCCGGCTCGCGCCTGTACGTGGCGCGCCGCCACTATGACCAGGTGGTCGAGGGGCTGGGCAAGGTGGCCAATGCCACGGTGCTGGGCTCCGGGCTCGATCCCGCCAGCCAGATGGGGCCGCTGGTGTCGTCGCGTCACCGCGACAAGGTCATGGGGCTGATCGGCACCGGGCGCAGCGAAGGCGCGGAGATCGTCGCGGGCGGCACTGCGCTGGACCGCCCCGGCTATTTCGTGCGGCCAACCGTGGTGGCCAACGCCGCATGCAAGGACCTGACGCTGGTGCGCGAGGAAGTCTTCGGCCCGGTGGTGGTGGCCATGCCGTTTGACGACCCCGAGGCCGTGCTGGCCGAGGCCAACCGGTCCGAGTACGGCCTGGGCGCCAGCATCTGGAGCAATGACCTGCGCGCGGTGCAGCGGCTGGTCGATGGCCTGGATGCCGGCACGGTCTGGGTCAATACACACAACATCGTGGATCCCAACATGCCTTTTGGTGGATACAAGGCCTCCGGGGTCGGGCGCGAGCATGGCCGCTCCGCCATCGAGGCCTATACCGAGATCAAGTCGGTCTGCATGGCTTACTGAGCGGCATCGCCGCGCGTGGTGGGGGAGTTCGCTCTGCGGGTAATCCCGAGTGTGTAAAACCTACCCCTGCGGCCATTCTTAGAGCTGCTGCAATCCGGTGGCGCGACGGGCGATGTCCGTCGCGCCATTGGCCAGCCGCTGGCATAGAACCAGCCTGGCTTCCCCCCAAGAAGAAGCAAAAAAAGAGGAGACACAATGAGCCAAGAACCCGAGCGGGTTTTCTCCTGCTGGCCGCGCGTTGCGCAGCGCGCTGGCAATCATGCAGGCCTGTCACGCAAGGTGGCAGTGCTGGTAGCTGGGCTGGCGGCGTTCTCGCTGGCGGCGGCGCAGGCCAAGCCGCCGGCCAAGGTGGCCAGCGCCGATCACATCCGTAGCGTCACCCGAAGCGTCGACGGCGCCTTCATCGAAGGCAACGCCGCCAAGACACCCGACTGGCCCAGCTACGGCCTGGACTACGCGGAAACCCGCTTCAGCCGGCTCTCGCAGATCAATGCCGACAACGTGAAGGACCTCGGGCTGGCCTGGTCCTACGATCTCGAATCCACGCGCGGGGTGGAAGCCACGCCGCTGGTGGTCAACGGCATCATGTACGTCAGCGCGTCGTGGAGCGTGGTGCATGCCATCGACACCCGCAGCGGCAAGCGCATCTGGACCTTCGACCCGAAGGTCGACAAGTCGATCGGCTACAAGGGCTGCTGCGACGTCGTCAATCGTGGCGTGGCGCTGTACCAGGGCAAGGTCTTTGTCGCTTCCTATGATGGCCGCCTGATCGCGCTCGATGCCGGCACCGGCCGCAAGCTGTGGGAGAAGGACACCATCATCGACCGCACCCACTCGTACACCATCACCGGCGCGCCGCGGGTGTTCAAGGGCAAGGTCATCATCGGCAACGGCGGTGCGGAGTACGGCGTGCGCGGCTATATCACCGCCTACGATGCCGGCACCGGCGAGCAGAAATGGCGCTGGTTCACCGTGCCCGGCGACCCCAGCAAGCCGTTCGAGGACGAGTCGATGGCCAAGGCGGCCAAGACCTGGGACCCGGCCGGCAAGTACTGGGAAGCCGGAGGCGGCGGCACCGCCTGGGACACGCTGGCCTTCGACCCCGAGCTCAACCTGATGTACGTGGGCACCGGCAACGGCTCGCCCTGGTCGCGCAGCAAGCGCAGCCCGGCCGGCGGCGACAACCTTTACCTGGCCTCCATCGTCGCGCTGGATCCGGATACCGGCAAATACGTCTGGCACTACCAGGAGACGCCCGGCGACAACTGGGACTACACCTCCACCCAGCCCATGATCCTGGCCGACCTGAACATTGGCGGCAAGGCGCGCAAGGTCATCCTGCACGCGCCCAAGAACGGCTTCTTCTTCGTCATCGACCGCACCAACGGCCAGTTCATCTCGGCCAAGAACTTCGTCGATGTGAACTGGGCCAGCGGCTATGACCAGAACGGCCGCCCGATCGAGCTGCCGGAGGCACGCGCCACCGACAAGCCTTATGACGCCATCCCCGGGCCCTACGGTGCGCACAACTGGCATCCGATGTCGTTCAACCCGCAGACCGGCCTGGTCTACCTGCCCGCGCAGCATGTGCCGCTCAACCTGATGGACGACAAGAACTGGACGTTCAACGGCAAGCAGCCCGGCCAGCCGCACGGCAACGTAGGATGGAACACGGCGAAGTTCCTCAATGCCGAACCGCCCACCAGCCAGCCCTTCGGGCGCCTGATCGCCTGGGACCCGGTGCAGCAAAAGGCCGTCTGGACGCAGGAGCAGGTCTCGCCGTGGAACGGCGGCACGCTCACCACCGCCGGCAACCTCGTGTTCCAGGGCACGGCCGATGGCCGCTTCATCGCCTACAACGCCACCACCGGCGCGAAGCTGTGGGAATCGCCCACGGGCACCGGCGTGATCGCGGCGCCCGTGAGCTATCTGGTGGACGGCAAGCAGTACGTGTCCGTCGCCGTCGGCTGGGGTGGCGTCTATGGGCAGGCCCAGCGCGCCACCGAGCGGCAGGGGCCGGGCACGGTCTACACCTTCGCGGTTGGCGGCAAGGCGCCGATGCCCGCGTTCGTGCAGTACCGCGCGGGTGAACTGCTGTCAGGCGTGAAGTACGACCCGGCCAACGTCGCGGCCGGCACGGCGCTCTACGTCAGCAACTGCGTGCTCTGCCATGGCGTGCCGGGCGTGGATCGCGGCGGCAATATTCCCAACCTCGGCTATATGAATACCGCCTATATTCAAAATCTCGACAAGTTCATCTTCAAGGGTCCCGCCATGGCGCGCGGCATGCCGGACTTCACCGGCAAGCTGAGCGCGGACGATGTCGAGAAGATCAAGGCGTTTATCCAGGGCACCGCCGACGCCATCCGGCCCAAGGCCCAGGCAATGGCCAAGTAGCGACCGGGCGGGCCGCCCGCACGGCAGCAAAGGAAGTCATCAACAAACTCAGGGCAGGGATATGGCAGGCAACAAGGGCGGTGGGCGAAGCAGGAATCCGGTTTCCGCAGAGGCTTCGCACCGCCTGTGCTGCCTGGCGGCGGCGATGCTTGCCGCCGCGCCCGGCGCGGCTTTGGCCGAGGAAACGCTGCCGGACGTGGTGGTGAGCGTCAGCCGCGCCGAGCAAAAGCGCTTTGACGCGCCGGCCGCGATCGACAGCGTTCCCGTCGATTCGCTGAGCACGCCCAGCCCATTGATCAACCTGTCCGAGCTGCTGCCGCTCGTGCCCGGCGTGGCCGCGCGCGAGCGGCAGAATTACGCGCAAGACTTGCAGCTGGCGGTGCGCGGCTTTGGCAGCCGCTCCACGTTCGGTGTGCGTGGCGTGCGGCTGTTTGTGGACGGCATTCCCGCCACCATGCCGGACGGGCAGGGCCAGGCCTCCACCGCCGATCTCACCAACGCCAGCCGCATCGAGGTGTTGCGCGGCCCCTTTGCCCAGCTCTATGGCAATGCGTCGGGCGGTGTCGTGCAGATTTTCACGCCCGATCCGCCCAAGGCGCCGATGGCACGTGCCACCAGCGGATTCGGCTCCGACGGGCAATGGATGGCCGGCGTGACGGTAGGCGGCGGCAACGACAAGATCGGCGGCGTGCTGGATGCATGGACATTCGAGACCGACGGCTACCGCGACCACAGCGCGGCCCGGCGCCGCCAGCTCAACGCCAAGGTGGTGGCGGAGCCGGTCACCGGCACCCGCGTCACGCTGTTGTTCAACGCCTTCGACCAGCCCCAGGCGCAGGACCCGCTCGGCCTCACGCGTGCCCAGGCCGACGCCAACCCGCGCCAGGCCGTGCCGCTGGCCGCGCAGTTCAATACCGGCAAGACCGTGCGGCAGAACCAGGGCGGCGTGCTGGTGGAGCAACGGCTAAGCGAACAGGACAACCTTGAATTCCGCCTCTATGGCGGCACCCGCGAGCTCACCCAGTACCTGGGCTTCAGCGGCATCGCGCCCTCGTCGGCGGGCGGCATCGTGGATATCGACAGATCCTACGGCGGCGGTGCGATGTCATGGCATCACAACACCACGGTAGGAGGACTGCCTTTGCTATGGAGTGCCGGCTTGGACGCCGACGGCATGCGCGATGCGCGCACCGGCTTCGTGAACCAGAACGGCACGCAGGGCGCGCTGCGCCGCGACGAAACCGACAAGGCCGGCAGCCTGGGCGCCTTCGCCCAGTTCGACTGGACCTGGAATCCCTCCTGGCGGCTGGTCGGCGGCGTGCGGGCCAGCCAGGTCAAGCTGCGCATCGACGATCACTACATCACCGCCGCCAGCCCCGACGACAGCGGCACCGCCACCTACAACAACGTCAGCCCGGTGCTCGGCGTGGTCTGGCAGGCGGTGGAGTCGCTCAATGTCTACGCCAACCTTGGCCGCGGCTTCGAAACCCCGACGCTGACCGAAGTCGCCTACGGCCCCGGCGGCGTCGGCACCAACCTCGGGCTGCAGCCCTCCACCAGCCGCCAGGGCGAGATCGGCGTCAAATGGCAAGGCAAAGGGCAACGGCTGGAAGCCGCGGTGTTCGATGCCGGCAGCCACAACGAGATCGTGCCGCTGTCCAACGACAACGGCCGCTCCGTCTACCAGAACGTCAACGGCGTGCACCGCCGCGGACTGGAACTGGGATGGCGCGGCACCTACGGCCCCGGCGAGCGCTATGGCACCGGCCTGGCCTACACCTGGCTCGACGCCTACTTTGGCGATGCCTTTCGCAATGCGCAGGGCGCAACGGTAGCCTCTGGCAACCGCCTGCCCGGCACCGCTCGCCACAGCCTGTTCGCCGAGGCCACCTACAAGCCGGTGGGCGACCTCACGCTGGGCGTGGAGATGCGCCTGGAAGGGCGCGTGTTCGCCGACGACCTCAACACGCAATATGCGCCGGGCTACGCCACCTTCAACCTGCGCGCCGGCTATAACTTCCGCGTGGGGCGCATGCGCTGGTATGCCTATGGGCGTATCGACAATATTGCCGACCGGCATTACATCGGCTCGGTGATCGTGAACGAGAGCAATGGCCGGTATTTCGAGCCGGCGCCGGGGCGGCGGTTTTTTGTCGGGCTGCGCGCGGAGATCTGAAGGCGGGCGGCATGCATGCCATGCTGTCCGGATGTCGTCGGCACCGGGCCCGTGGTCGCTGGTTTACACTATCCAGACAGCTGCCACAGCGCCGCTCTACGCCCACATTCCATGCAAGACACCACTCCGCTCGCCACCGACGACCGCACCCGCAGGATCATGCTGTGGGTGGTCGCCATCGGTTTCTTCATGCAGACGCTGGATTCCACGATCGTCAACACGGCATTGCCTTCGATGGCCAAGAGCCTGGGGGAGAGCCCGCTGCGGATGCAGTCGGTGATCATTGCCTACTCGCTGACCATGGCGGTGATCATTCCGGCGTCGGGCTGGCTGGCGGACCGTTTTGGTACCCGCACCATCTTCCAGACGGCCATCTTGCTGTTTGTCGCTGGCTCGCTGGCTTGCGCCTATTCCAACAGCCTGACCTGGCTGGTGGTCTCGCGGGTGGTCCAGGGCGTGGGGGGCGCGATGTTGCTGCCCGTGGGGCGGCTGGCGGTGCTGCGCACGTTCCCGCGCGACCAGTACTTGCAGGCGCTCAGCTTTGTGGCGATTCCGGGCATGGTGGGACCGCTGATCGGGCCGACGCTGGGGGGCTGGCTGACCCAGACCTTTTCCTGGCACTGGATCTTCCTGATCAATGTACCGGTGGGGCTGCTGGGGGGGCTGGCCACCATGCGCTACATGCCCAACGCGCGCCTGCACGGGGTGGCGCAGTTCGACCTGAGCGGCTACCTGTTGCTCGCGATCTCGATGCTGACGATCTCGTTTTCGCTGGATGGCCTGGCGGAGCTTGGCTTCGAGCATGCCACCGTGCTGATGCTGCTGATCGCCAGCATGGCTTCGCTCACGGCTTATGTCCTGCATGCCTCGCGGCGGCGGCGCCCGCTGTTTGCACTGCGGCTGTTTCGCATCCATACCTTCAGCGTGGGGCTGCTGGGCAACCTGTTTGCGCGCATCGGCAACGGCGCCATGCCGTTCCTGATCCCGCTGACGCTGCAGGTCAGCCTGGGTTACTCGCCGTTCCAGGCGGGCATGATGATGCTGCCGATCACGGCGGCGGGCATGGCGTCCAAGCGGCTCGCCACTAGGCTGATCGAGCGTCATGGCTATCGCAAGGTGCTGGTCACCAATACCTTCCTCGTGGGGCTGGCGATGGCGTCGTTCGCGCTGATCTCGCCCACCCAGCCGCTGGCGCTGGTACTGGTGCAGCTGGCGCTGTTCGGGATGGTCAATTCGATCCAGTTCACCGCCATGAACACGGTCACGCTGAAGGACCTCGGCACGGCCGGGGCTAGCGGCGGCAACAGCCTGCTGTCGATGGTGCAGATGCTGTCGATGAGCCTGGCGGTGACCTCGGCCGGCGCGTTGCTGGCGACCTTCCAGGGCACCTTCGGGCGGCACGGCGCCACCAGCGCGCTGCCGGCGTTCCATGCCACGTTTATCTGCGTGGGGCTGATTACCTCGGCTTCTGCATGGATCTTCCTGCAACTGTCGCCGGACGTGGCCCGTCCGGCCGGCAAGGGCGTCGAGGACGCCACGGAGATGTAGCCGCCGGCTATGCCCTGGTTTTGCCAGCCAGCCCGTGCGAGCGTGCCGCGGCGCGCTCGCGCAGGTCCTGCACAAAGGCCTCGGCGGCAGCGCCGAGCTCGCGCCCGCCCTGGCGCAACAGC
The DNA here is from genome assembly GCF_014170355.1 of Cupriavidus sp. UME77. Lineage (NCBI taxonomy): Bacteria > Pseudomonadati > Pseudomonadota > Betaproteobacteria > Burkholderiales > Burkholderiaceae > Cupriavidus > Cupriavidus sp. UME77. The sequence continues at coordinate 87,519 of NZ_LZZU01000013.1, read as the reverse complement.
CCGACCGGTTCCTCGCTGCCTTGGCCGGAGATGGGCAGCAGCACCAGCTCGCCGCTTTCCAGCGCCTGGCGCATGGCGCAGCGCGGCGCCAGCCAGATGGCGTCGGATTTCAGGGCGACCAGTTGGCCCAGGTAAGCGTCCGAGGTTTCCAGCACACCCGGCGGCAGCATGAAGCCGTGCCGGGCCAGCAGGCTCTCGGCGCTGTGCCGTGGCGCCGAGCCTTGCGCGGGGACCACCAACTGGCAAGCCATGATCTCCGCCAGGGAAGGGGGCGCTTTCGCCAGCGCGTGGCCCTTGCGCACGGCGAGCAGCAGTGGCTCCGCGTCCAGCATTTCAAACCAGAGTCCCTCCATCACCGTCGGATTGTCCATGCGGCCGATGGCGATATCGAGCACGTCGGCCTTCAGCCAGTCGATCAGCGTGCGGTTCATGCCCGTCTGCACCGCCAGGCCCACGTCCGGATGCGTGCGGCGAAAGGCCAGCACGGCTTCCTGCAGCAGGTCGGGCACGACGCTGGGCAGGGCGCCGACGCGGATGTGCGCAAGGCCGTCGGCTTCCGCGCCGGTCACGCTGACCGCGGCTTCGTCCAGGTCCTCCAGCACGCGCAGGGCGTGGCGCAGGAATCGCTGGCCCAGCTCGGTCAGCTCGGTGCCCGCCCGGCCGCGGGCCAGCAAACGTGCGCCAAGCAGCGCTTCCAGCTCGGTCAGGGTCTTGGAGACGGCGGGTTGGCTGAGGCCCAGCTGCTCCCCGGCCTGGCCCAGGTGCTGGGTTTGCGCCACGGCCACGAAGCAATGCAGGTGGCGCAGGCGGACACGGTTGCGGAAGGTCGGTTGCATATCTAAAAGTTATGCAAATAGTCAAAAAACTCAATATACATGCGCCGTGACTGCAAATAAAGTAATGAAAATTCCACCCCACGGAGACACCTATCATGGCCGACTCGCCTATCAAGCTGCCGCCAGGGCTGGCGCAATATCGCCGCCACTACTGGGACACCCAGCCGGAATACCGCTTTGACCCCTACGGTTCCACGGCGCTGCGCTCGCCCAACGAGCCGCTGGTGGCGCTGAACCAGACCCTGTCCGAGGTCACCGGCCCGCTGTTCGGCGCCGAGTTCGTGCGCAACGGCGACAGCGACCTCACCGCCGGCCACGCCGGCGAACCCATCGGTGAGCGCATCCTGGTCAGCGGCCGCGTGCTCGACGAAAACGGCCGTCCGGTGCCGAACGCGCTGATCGAGGTCTGGCAGGCCAATGCCGCCGGCCGCTACGTGCACAAGCGGGACCAGCACGACGCGCCACTCGACCCTAATTTCACCGGCGAAGGCCGCGCGGTGACCGACGCGCAGGGCCGTTACCAGTTCAAGACCATCAAGCCTGGCGCCTATCCCTGGCGCAACCACCACAACGCCTGGCGGCCGCAGCATATCCATTTCTCGTTGTTCGGCAACGCCTATGCCACGCGGCTGGTGACGCAGATGTATTTCCCGGGCGACCCGCTGCTCGCCTTCGATCCCATCTTCAATTGCGTGCCTGACGCCAAGGCGCGTGATCGCCTGGTGTCCACCTTCGACTGGGAAACCACGGTCCCCGAGTACGCGCTCGGCTACCGTTTCGATATCGTGCTGCGTGGCCGCGATGCCACGCCGATGGAGTAAGCCATGTTGTACGCCACCGCATCCCAGACCGTTGGACCCTACCTGCATATCGGCCTGTCCGGCCTTGACCGCGCCGACCTGACCGCCGAGGCGAGCGAACTGACGGGCGAGCGCATCGTGATCGAAGGCCGCGTGATCGACGGCAAGGGCGATCCCGTGCCTGACGGCATGGTCGAAATCTGGCAAGCCAACCCGGCCGGCCGCTACCGCCACCCCGACGATGCGCGCGACGGCGCCGAGACGGCGCTGGTGCCCGGCTTCACCGGTTTTGGCCGGCTGCCGACCGGGTCCGACGGCAGCTTTCGCTTCGTCACCGTCAAGCCGGGCCCCGTGCCCGGCCCCGACGGCCAGCCGCAGGCGCCGCATATCGTCGTCTCGCTGTTCATGCGAGGCCTGCTCAAGCACTTGTCCACGCGCCTATACTTCCCGGACGAAGCGCAGGCCAACGCACGCGACTGGGCGTTGTCGCAGGTGCCCGCCGCGCGCCGCCACACGCTGGTGGCGCAGCAGGCAGGCGCAGGCAGGCTGCAATGGCAGGTAGTGCTGCAAGGCCAGGACGAGACGGTCTTCTTCGACATCTGATCCCGCGCGCAGCCATTGCCAGCGCGCCCGCGCTGAACCAGGCCCCGGCGCCGGACCCATCGTGGCCCGGCGCTGGGGTTTTTCCATGCTGATGCGAACCTGTTTCGATGCCGACTTCATCCCGACTGACCGACCCGATGTTCGGCAGCGCCGCCACGCTGGCCGCTTTCTCCGATACGGCAACCGTGCAGCGCATGCTCGATTTTGAAGCCGCGCTGGCGCGCGCCGAAGCCAGCTGCGGGGTCATCCCCGCGGACGCCGCCGAGGCGATCGCCGCCACCTGCCGCGCCGGCGAGATCGACTTCGATGCGCTGGCCGCCGCCGCCATGGCAGGCGGCAACCTTGCCATTCCGCTGGTCAAGCAACTCACCGCCCGCGTGGCCTTGCGCGACGCGCAAGCCGCGCGCTACGTGCACTGGGGCGCCACCAGCCAGGACGCGATCGACACCGGCATGGTGCTGCAATTGCGTGAAGCCTTGCAGGCGGTCGACGCCGATCTCAAGGCCCTTGGCCATGCCTGCGCGGCGCTCGCCACGCAGCACCGCGACACCCCAATGGTGGCGCGCACCTGGCTGCAGCACGCGCTGCCCACCACCTTTGGCCTCAAGGCCGCCGGCTGGCTCGATGCCCTGCGCCGCGACCTGCGCCGCCTCGACGCCGCGCGCACGCAGGCCGCCACGCTGCAATTCGGCGGCGCCGCCGGCACGCTGGCCAGTCTGGGCGCCGCGGCGCCGGCAGTGGCAACGGCGCTTGGCCGCGCGCTCTCGCTCGCGGTGGCGCCCACGCCCTGGCATGCCTACCGGGACCGTATGGTCGAGGTAGCCACCACGCTCGGCATGCTCACCGGCACGCTGGGCAAGATCGCCCGCGACGTGTCGCTGATGATGCAAACGGAAGTCGCCGAGGTCGCGGAGCCCACCGGCCCCGGGCGCGGCGGCTCCAGCACCATGCCGCACAAGCGCAACCCGGTCGGCTGCGCCGCCGTGCTCACCGCCGCCGTGCGCGTGCCGCCGCTGGTGGCGACCATGCTGGCCGGCATGGTGCAGGAGCACGAGCGCGCGCTGGGCGGCTGGCAGGCGGAATGGGACACCTTGCCGCAAATCGTCACGCTGGCAGCAGGGGCATTGCGGCAGATGCTGGAAGTGGTGGGAGGATTGCAGGTGGATGCCGCGCGCATGCGCGCCAACCTGGGTGTGACGCACGGGCTGATCCTGGCGGAAGCCGCCATGCTGGAGCTCGGCGGCAAGATTGGCCGGCTGCCCGCGCATCACCTGGTAGAAGGCGCCTGCCGGCGGGCCGTGGCCGAAGGCACGACATTGCGCGAAGCCCTGGGCGCGACGCTGGCCGAGGACGCAGCGCATGCGGGGTTGATGGATGCCGCGGCGCTGGACCGGGTTTGCGATCCGGCCAATTACGCCGGGCAGGCGGCGGGATTCGTCGATGCGGTCCTGGCGGCCTGGCGGCAGGAAGCTGGCGAGCATTGAGCGCCCCGGGGACCCAGCCACAGGCGTTTGAAGAACACACCAAGAACACACGAAGATCACGTAACTGAACCGCGAACCGAATTCTCTGGAGACCACCTTGCCCTTCATCACCCACGCCGGCAACCGCCTCTTCTACACACTGGAAGGCCCGGCATCCGCGCCCGTCCTCATCTTCTCCAACTCGTTGGGCACTGACCACACCATGTGGGCGCCGCAGGCCGAAGCGCTGGGCCAGCACTTCCGCATCCTGCGCTACGACACCCGCGGCCACGGCCAGTCCGCATTGCCCCCGGGACCGAGCAGCGTGGCGGAGCTGGGTAGCGATGTCATTGCGCTGATGGACGCCTTGCAGATCCAGAAGGCCGCCTTCTGCGGCTTGTCGATGGGCGGCCTCACCGGCATGTGGCTGGGCGTGAACGCGCCGCAGCGCTTCACCCGCATCGTGCTGGCCAACACCGCGCCCAAGATCGGCACGCCCGATGCGTGGAACACGCGTATCGAAGGCGTGCTGCGCGACGGCATGGCGCCGCTGGTGGAAGGCTCGTTGCAACGCTGGTTCACGCCAGCCTTCGTCAGCGCCGCCGGCAACCAGCTGGACGACCTGCGCAAGGTGCTGACCGGCCTGGACGCGCGCGGCTATGCCGCCAACTGCGCCGCGGTGCGCGACGCCGACCTGCGCGAAGCGGTCAAGACGATTCCCGTGCCGGTGCTGGTGATTGCCGGCAGCGCGGACCCGTCCACCACGGCGGCGGAAGGGCGCGCGCTGGCCGACGCCATCCCGGGTGCGCGTTATCTCGAGCTGGAAGCGGCTCACTTGTCCAACCGCGAACAGCCCGCGCGCTTCACCGAGGCGTTGCTGGACTTCCTGGGCGGCGATGCGCAACAGCCCGCCAGCCGTCCCGCCAACGATGGCGAGCGCTACCAGGCCGGCCTGGCCGTGCGCCGCGCGGTGCTGGGCAGCGCCCACGTGGATCGCTCGCTGGCCAAGCTCAATCCGCTGACCGAAGAGTTCCAGAACCTGATCACGCGCTATGCATGGGGCGAGATCTGGACGCGCGAAGGCTTGCCGCGCCATTCGCGCAGCCTGATCACCATCGCCATGATGGTGGCGCTCAACCGCTCCGATGAGCTCAAGTTGCACCTGCGCGCCGCGGCCAACAACAACGTGAGCCGCGACGAGGTAAAGGAAGTGCTGCTGCAGACCGCGATCTATTGCGGCGTGCCGGCAGCCAACTCGGCCTTCCATATGGCGGAGGAAGTGTTTGCCGCGGTGGATGCGGAAGTTGCGGCCAAGGGCTAGTTCTCCAGCTTGATGCCCTGCTTCGCCACCAGGGCCTTGATCCTGCCGCGTTCGGCCTGGATGTCCGCGGCGAAGCGCTCGGGCGTGTTGCCGGCGGGCTCCGCGCCTGCCGCGCGCAAGCGCTCCTGCAGTGCGGGCTCGGCCAGTACCTTGGCCACTTCGGCCTGGATGCGCTGCACGATGGCATCCGGGGTGCCGGCCGGCGCCACCAGGCCGTACCACGCGCCGTCATTCACGGCCTTCAGCCCAAGTTCCGCGAAAGTGGGAACGTCCGGCAGCGCGGGCAGGCGCTTGGGCCACGCAATCGCCAGCGCGCGCAACTTGCCGCTCTTGATGTACGGCATGGAGGAGGGCAGGTTGTCGAACATCATGTTGACCTGGCCGCCCATCAGGTCGTTGAGTGCCGGGCCGGCGCCTTTGTAAGGCACGTGGACGAGACTGGTGCCGGTAGCCGCCTGGAACTGCTCGGCCATGATGTGCGTGCCGCTGCAGGTGCCGGTGCTGGCGAACGACAATTTGCCCGGGCTGCGCTGGATCATGTCGAGCAGCGCCCGTGCATCGCTTGCCGCGAAATCCCGCCTGACCGTCAGCACGTTCGCCGTATTCGCCAGGTTGGTGATCGGCCGCAAGCTCTTGTCCGCATCGTAGGGAAGGTGCGCGTTGCAGGCGGGATTGACCACGTGCGTGCTGACCGTGGCCATGCCCAGCGTGTACCCGTCGGCAGCGCTGCGCGCCACGAACCCCATGCCGATGCTGCCGCCGGCGCCTGGCTTGTTATCGATGACGATGGCCTTGCCCAGCCGCTGCCCGAGCCGGTCAGCGACCACCCTGGCCACGTAGTCGGTCGTGCCGCCAGCGGGAAAGGGCACCACCAGCGTGATTGGCCTGGCGGGGAACGCCTCGGCTTGGGCCGCGAGGCTCGTCGCGGCCAGCAAGACGGTGAGCAAGGCCCGGCGCATTGGATGGTAAAGCGGTGAACAGGATTTCATTGCAGTCCTCCAAGGACGACGGGTTGCAGGTCGATGCGCATGGCGGCCAGCATCGAACGGAATGCCGATGCGGTATGCGTGGGGTTTTCCGTGACAGCACAAACGACCCGGCCTGTGCCGGTTGTCGTCAGGCACTCGAGCGCTTCGATCGAGGCGCGCACCGGATCGACGAAGGCCTTGCCGGGAAACAGCCGCTGGAAGTAGGCATCGAGCCAGGGCAGGTGCGTGGACGACAACGTGAAGACATCAATCTCAGGTTGCGTGGCGAGAATTGCACGCACGAAGACGTCGACTTGCGCGGTGGTGCGCGCGGGATCGGTCAGGAATGCACCTGACTCCACCAGGTCGACCAGGGCGGAGGCGTTGAACGAAAATGCTTGCCCGCGCCCCCGGCTGGCCGCGGCGATATACGCGCCAAGCTCGGGGCTCTGCACCATCGAGCGCACGCCCAGCACGCCGATCTGTCCGGACTTCGACAGCGCCAGGGCCTCGGCAACCGGCGGCACCACGCCAAATAGCGGCACGCTGGCGGTGCGGCGCAAATCCTCCAGCACGGTGACCGAAGGCGCATTGGACGCCATCAGGATGGCGCTCGCGCCCAGGCCCTGCAGGCGTTGCACGGCTTGCGCCGTGACCTCCAGCAAGGCCTGCCTGTTTTTGCCGCCGTAGGGAAAGCTGGCGCGGTCGGCGAGATAGATCAGGTCCTGGTTGGGGAAGCGCTCCTGCAGGAGCCGTACGGCGGCATAGCTGCCGATGCCGGCGTCGAAGACACCAATGGGTTGATGCAGCGTGGCGAAGGGATCCATGACATTTCGGTGAGTGGGTTCGCCTGGACTATCGCGCCAGATTGGTACAATTAAAAGTGCCGAAAACTGATTTTTTAATTGGGCCATTTATGCCAAAGATGCGCGATGCCGAAGTGCTGGACCTGGCGGTGCTGCCAAGGAACGCGGGAGAGGCCAAGCAGGCCTGGGTGTATCGCAACATCCGCCAGGCCATTCTCGGTGGCAGCCTGCAGCGCGGCGCCAGGCTGGCGTCCACCCGTTCGCTCGCGGCGCGTTGGGCGGTGTCGCGGGGGATCGTGGAACTGGCATTCGATCAGTTGCGGCTGGAGGGGTATATATCGAGCCGGGTCGGCTCGGGCTCGCGCGTGAGCGCCAGGCTGCCTGAAGAGTTCTCGCTGCAGGAAATCAGCCACCCCGGGGCGCAGTCCATTGCTCCCCCGACAGCCGTGGCGCCGCCGACGCGCGTCGTGGCGGGCCTGCCCTTCGTGGCCCGCCTGGCCGATCCCGCCTTGTTCCCGCTCGACGAATGGCGCAGCCATGTCAGCCGCGCGCTGCGTTCGTTGTCCGCGCAGCAACTTGGCGACGACGATCCCTGCGGCGACCTGGCCTTGCGTGGGGAAATCGCCGCCTACCTGCGGGCGACCCGCGGCATCCGCTGCGATGCCGGCCAGCTGATGATCGTCACCGGCATCCGGCAGGCGATCGACCTGACCGCGCGCGTGGTGCTGCGCGAGCAAGGCCGCGTGCTGCTGGAGGATCCCGCCTATCTCTCGGCGGTGCCGCTGTTCAGCTTGTCCTCGCCGCGCATCTCGCCGGTGCCGGTCGATGAGGAAGGCATCTCGATGGACGGTATTCGCCAGCATGCGGATGCCGCGCTGGTGTATGTCACGCCCGCCCACCAGGCGCCGCTAGGCCTGACGATGTCCGTGAGCCGGCGGCTGGCCTTGCTCGACTGGGCGCAGGCGCACGGTGCCTGGATCCTGGAGGACGACTACGACAGCGAGTTCAACTACAGCCGCGCGCCGCTGCCCGCGCTCAAGGCGTTGGACAACGGCGATCGCGTGATCCACTGCGGCAGTTTCAACAAGAGCCTCTATGCGTCGCTGCGGATCGGCTATGTGGTGATGCCCGACGCCTTGCGGCCCGCGCTGCGCCAGTTGCGTGCCACGACCGGGCGCTCCAACAGCCTGGTTGAGCAGCTGGCGCTGGCGTCCTTTATCCGCTCTGGTGCGCTGTCTCGCCACCTGCGCGTTTCCCGGAACGTGTACCTGCGCCGTCGCGATATCGTGCTGGCGGAACTGCGGGCGGGGCTGGGCGAGCGCCTGCGTGTCAGCGGGGAGCACGCCGGGTTTCACTTCGTGCTGTGGTTGCCGGACGGCATCAGCGAGCGCGATGTGGTGCAAGCCTGCGCCGGCGCGAACCTGACGCTGCAGGGCTTGGGCGAGTTCTGCCGGGAGCGGGCAATGCCGCCAGCGCTGGTGATCGGCTACGCCGCGGCGCAGGACGATGTGCTGCGCGACGCGGCAAGACGGCTGGCGCGGGAGATAGCCGCACTGGCTCAGGCCGGCGGCACGAACTCGGTGACCTCCAGCTCGAATCCCGCGATATTGCGATAGGTCACCGGCTGGCTCAGCAGCCGCAGCTTGCGCGCACCCAGGTCTCGCAGGATCTGCGCCCCCACGCCCAGGCGCTTTCCTGCACCTTGGCTTGGCACAACCAATCGTTCCTTCTTGATCCGCATCAATTTCTCAGCGCCGGCTACGCACACACTAGACATCGTAGTGATGTCTCGCGCGGCGGCGAGTGCTTGAATCGGTACATCGGGGGCGAGGCTGGCCAAAGAATGAGGAAACCGTGAACCGATGCTAAGAGGCCGTTTCCAAAAGATGCTGGCGTCGTTGCGCGGCCTTGGCCGATCCACTTGTACTGTCTGCGGCCGCGCGCCTAGCCAGAACCGCTTCGCTTCATTTTGAAACGGCCTCTAATTCACGAGGTGATGCATGCCCATGGAACCGCGACAACAGCAATTCTCCCTGTGGTACGTCCTCCTGGCGATGATGATGATGCTTGTCATCCAGAGTTATGTTGGCGCCGTCCATGTCGACAATCTCTCCTACAGCGATTTCAAGGTTCTGCTCAAGGCTGGCAAGATCAATGATGTCGTGATCGCGGATGATGTCGTCACGGGTACGTTCAATACGCAGGGACTCGAAGGCCTGCTGCCCAAGGCGCAGGTGGATGCGCTGCTGGGCCAGGGGAAGGGCGATCATCAGTTCGCGACCGTGCGGGTCAATGACCCCAATCTGGTGCAAGACCTCGAAGCCGCCAAGGTGCGTTTCCTGGGAAAGGTCGACAACAAGTGGATTGCCACACTGTTGTCCTGGATCGTGCCCGCGTTGCTGTTCTTTGCGATCTGGAGCTTTATGATCAAGCGCATGGGTGGCGCGGCCAGCGGGATGCTGGAGATCGGCAAGAGCAAGGCCAAGGTCTATATGCAGAAGGAGACCGGCGTCACCTTTGCCGACGTCGCCGGCATCGACGAGGCCAAGGCGGAACTGATGGAGATTGTGGAGTTCCTCAAGAATCCGGAGCGTTACCGGCGCCTTGGGGGAAAGATCCCCAAAGGGGTGTTGTTGCTTGGTGCGCCGGGGACTGGCAAGACACTCCTCGCCAAAGCCGTCGCGGGGGAAGCCGCGGTGCCTTTTTTCAGCATGAGCGGTTCCGGCTTCGTCGAGATGTTTGTCGGCGTGGGCGCGGCACGCGTGCGCGACCTCTTTACGCAGGCTGAACAGAAGGCGCCCTGCATTATCTTCATCGACGAACTGGATGCGCTTGGCAAGACGCGCGGCTTCAGCGCCGTGGGCGGTCAGGACGAGCGGGAACAGACCCTGAATCAACTCCTGGTGGAAATGGACGGGTTCGACACCAATAAGGGCGTCATCATCATGGCCGCCACCAATCGCCCCGAAATTCTCGATCCCGCGCTGCTGCGCCCCGGGCGATTCGACCGCCATGTTGCGCTGGATCGTCCGGACCTGAAGGGGCGGGAGCAGATCCTCCGGGTGCACGTCAGGAACGTGACCCTGGCCCCTGCCGTGGATCTCGCCAGGCTGGCCGGGCGTACGCCGGGATTTGCCGGCGCGGATCTGGCTAACCTCGTCAATGAAGCGGCGCTGCTGGCGGCCCGCAAAGGCAAGGATGCCGTCGAGATGGGAGATTTTGACGAGGCACTGGACCGGATCGTCGGTGGCCTGGAGAAGAAGAACCGCGTCATGAATCCCCGGGAGAAGGAAACCATCGCGTTTCATGAAGCGGGCCACGCCCTGGTTGCGGAACATCGCCCCAATGCCGACCGGGTCTCGAAAATCTCCATTATTCCGCGCGGTGTCGCGGCGCTGGGCTATACGCAGCAGACCCCGACCGAGGACAGGTATCTTCTCAAGAAAAGCGAGTTGCTCGACCGGCTCGACGTACTGCTGGGCGGGCGCGTCGCCGAGCAGATCGTTTTTGCCGATGTGTCCACCGGTGCGCAGAATGACCTGCAGCGTGCCACCGACATGGCCCGGCAGATGATCACCCAATACGGCATGAGCGAGCGGCTCGGGCTGGCCACCTACGAGGCACTGCCCAACCCCATGTTCGCGGGCGCCGCCATGCTCCCGCGCGATCGCAGTGAGTACAGCGAGCGCACGGCGCAAATGATCGATGACGAGGTCAGGCAACTGCTGAAGGAGGCGAGCGTGCGCGTGCAGCAGACCTTGCTGGAACATCGGGATGCGCTGGAGACATTGGCGAAGCTGCTCCTCGAGAAGGAGGTCGTGGATCGCGCAACGCTGGATCAGTTGCTGTCGGGCACGGCGATCGTGCCGGAGAACGCCCGGGTTGGCGAAATGCCGGTCAGCGCACGGCCGGTGGGAGCGGAATCATGAGCAAGAAGCGGATTGGATATCCATCGGGAGATGAGAACGGCGTCCCGTTGCACGAGGGGCACGAGGGGCATGAGGGGCACGATGGCTATGACGAAGATCTGCGCCTGCTGCAGATAGAGTTGGTGAAACTGCAGAAGCACTTCATTGGCTGCCAGGACAAGATCCTGGTGATCCTTGAAGGCCGGGACGCAGCCGGCAAGGATGGCACCATCAAGCGCATTGTCGAATATCTCAGCCCACGCGAGACACGGGTGGTGGCACTGGGAAAGCCCTCCGACCGTGACCGTGGCTCGTGGTACTTCCAGCGCTACGTGGCGTACTTGCCGGCTGCCGGGGAATTCGCGCTGTTCAACCGTAGCTGGTACAACCGCGCGGGCGTTGAACACGTCATGGGGTTTTGCACCGACGCCGAGCGTGAGGAGTTCATGTCGAGCGTCACGGAGTTTGAAAGCATGCTGGTCCGCTCGGGGATCCACTTGATCAAGTACTACCTCGATATCAGCAAGGACGAACAGAAGAAGCGCCTCGCGCAGCGGCGGCGCGATCCCCTGAAGCAATGGAAGGTCAGCCCGGTCGACCAGCATGCGGTGCGCTTGTGGAAGAAATACAGCGCGGCCCGCAACGAGATGTTTGCTCGCACGAACGCCGCGGTGCCATGGAGCGTGGTGCGTGCGGACGATAAGCGCCTGGCGCGCCTTAACCTTATCAAGGACCTGCTGACGCGACTGCACTATGCCGACAAGGACGAGACGCTGATACGCCCGAATCCGCAGATCGTGTTCTCCTATGACGTGTCATATCTGGAGACCGGCGCTATCGCGCCATGAAAAGGCGCCAGCCAACGCAACGTGAGCACGTTGGCCGGCGCCGGCCACCGTCAAGCCACTTCCGCCACCCGTATCTGCGCCAGCAGCTTCTTCAACTCCGGCACGCAAGACCCGCAGTTGCCGCCCGCTTTCACGCAGGCGGTGACTTCGGCCGGCGTCTTCAAATCATGCTTGCGCACCGCATCGCAGATGGTGTTGCGGCCCACACCGAAGCAGGAGCACACAGTGGGGCCGGCGTCGGCGCCCTTTTCCATCGGCTGGCCCAGCAGCAGGCCGATGCGATCGGCATCTTCCAGGCGGTCCTTGGCGAACAGCGTGGAGAGCCACGCGCGCGAGGGCAGGTCGGGGCGGGTGCACACGTAGATGCAGGCCTGGAGGCGGTCGTCGACCACGTGGCCGGCGTGGTAGATGCCGGCGGTGCGGTCTTCATATTCGATCCAGTCCGCATTGGGGTCGTCGATGCCGAGCAACTGGCGGGCCCAGGCGGCGCGGTCGGCGATAGTCTCGCGGCCGGCGAACTCGTAGCGCTGGAACTGGCGGCCCTGGACGCGCGTCCAGTAGGTCAGCTCGTGCGCCTGGAGGTCCTCGCGGCTCAACACGAAGCCATGCCACGACACGCGGAACTCTTCCACGCGCACCGGCGTGTGCTTGAACTCGGGCTCGCCGGAGACCGGGTCCACCACCGGGTTGACCAGCGCGCCCACGCGCGCGTCGGAGCTGAACTGGCTGTTCCAGTGGATCGGCACGAATACGCTGCCGCGCGGGATGCCGCCGCTGTGCTGCACCCGCGCCACCATGGCGCCCCAGCGCGTGGTCACGCGGGCCAGCTTGCCTTCGCTGACACCGGATAGCAGGGCGTCCTGCGGATGCATGTCGACGAAGGGTTCGGCGATGTGGTCGGCCAGCTTGGGCGATTTGCCGGTGCGGGTCATGGTGTGCCATTGGTCGCGCACGCGGCCGGTGTTGAGCACAAGAGGGAATTCGTCGTCGGTGGCGTGGAATGGCGCGCGCGGCGCGGTGGCGATAAAGCGGGCGCGGCCATCGGGGTGGGCGAAGCGGCCGTCGGCGAACAGCCGGGCAGTGCCGCCGGAGGCGTTGGCGAAGCGCCCCGCGGGCGTGGCCATCACCGGCCATTGCACCGGTGCGAGCGCGTCGAATTGCTTCTGGCTCAGGCCAGCCAGTCCGGCGAGGTCGAATATGCGCGGCGCGTGGGCCTGGGCGCTGCTGCCCGCGTTCCGGTACGTGCTCAGCCGCGCGTGCTCGTCGAAGATCTCGTGCGGTCCGGCAAAGCGGAATCCATCAAAGCCCATGCGCGTAGCGACGTCGCACAGGATCCGCCAGTCAGCGCGGGCCTCGCCGGGCGCCGGCAGGAAGGCGCGCTGGCGCGAGATGCGGCGCTCGGAACTGGTGACGGTGCCGTCCTTCTCGCCCCAGCCCAGCGCAGGCAGCAGGACGTGCGCGGCGTCGTTGGTATCGGTGCGCAGCATGATGTCGGAACTGACCACCAGTTGGCACTTGGCCAGCGCGCGGCGGGCCTGGTCGGCATCCGGCAGGCTGACCACGGGGTTGGTGGCGATCACCCACACGGCCTTGACCCGGCCTTGCTCGATGGCCTCGAACAGCTCCACCGCCTTCAGGCCCGGCTTGTCCGCGATGGCGGGCGAGCCCCAGAACGATTGCACGATTTCCCGGTGCAGCGGATCGGCCAGCTCCATATGGGCCGCCAGCATATTGGCCAGCCCGCCGACCTCGCGCCCGCCCATGGCATTGGGCTGTCCCGTCAGCGAGAAGGGGCCCATGCCGGGCTGGCCCACGCGGCCGGTGGCCAGGTGGCAGTTGATGATGCTGTTGACCTTGTCGGTGCCGGCCGACGACTGGTTCACGCCTTGCGAGAAACCGGTCACCACCTTGGGCGTGGCGGCGAACAATGCATAGAAGCCGCGCAGGGCGTCAGGGTCGAGCTTGCATGCCTTGGCCACCTTGGCGATGTCGGCGCAGTCCGGGCCGGCGGCCGCCAGCGCGGCGTCCAGGCCGCTGGTGTGGGCGTCGACGAATGACCGGGCCACCGCGCCGTGCTGTGCCAGGTAGTGCAGCAAGCCGTTGAACAGCCAGACGTCGGTGCCGGGCTTGACCGGCAGGTGCAGGTCGGCCAGCTCGCAGGTGGCGGTGCGGCGCGGGTCGATCACCACCAGCTTCATTTCCGGCCGCGCTTCCTTCGCTTTCAGCAGCCGCTGGAACAGGATCGGGTGGCACCACGCGGTGTTGGAGCCGACCAGCACCACCAGGTCGGCCAGTTCCAGGTCTTCGTAGTTGCCCGGCACCAGGTCCTCGCCAAAGGCGCGCTTGTGCCCGGCCACCGCCGACGACATGCATAGGCGCGAGTTGGTGTCGATATTGGCGCTGCCGATAAAGCCCTTCATCAGCTTGTTGGCAACGTAGTAGTCCTCGGTCAGCAACTGGCCGGAGACGTAGAGCGCCACGGCATCGGGGCCGTGCTCGGCGATGATGTCCTTGAAGCCCTGGGCGACCTTGTCCAGGGCGTGGTCCCAGGACACAGGCTGCAAGGCGCCGTCGGCACCGCGGACTTGCGGATGCAGCAGGCGGCCTTCCAGGCCGACGGTTTCCGCCAGCGCCGAGCCCTTCACGCACAGGCGGCCCTGGTTGGAGCCGTGGCTGGTGTCGCCGGCCACCTCCACGCTGCCGTCGGCATGGCGGGTGGCGCGCACGCCGCAGCCCACGCCGCAATACGGGCAGGTGGTATCGGTGACGGTGACTGAGGCGTCGGCGGCCAGCAGGGTGGGCGAACCGGTGGAGAGGATGACGGGGATATCGGACAGGTTCACGTTGGCGCTCGCTGCTGGCGGTCAATCGGGGACTAGGTCGACTAGGTCGACTAGGTTGTTCAGGCGTTCAAGCATTCAGGTGGTCAGGCTGCCATGGCCTCGCACTGTGCCTTGCCGAACAGCAATCTCTGGCGCATGGCGCCTACCGGGGCACCGCTCTGGATCAGGTCGAAGTACCAGGGGCCGTCCTGCACGTCGCCGTACAGCACCGCCCCGACCAGCCGGCCGCCTTGCAGCACCAGCCGCTTGTACATGCCGCGGCGCGGATCGCGTATGACGAGATCCTCGCTGCCTTCGCCACCGATAAAGTCGCCGGCGGAATACAAATCCACGCCGGTCACCTTGAGCTTGGTCGCGGTGGCTTGCTGCACATAACGGCGATGGCCGGCCCCGGCCAGGTGCGCGGCGGCCACGCGCGCCTGTTCCCAGATCGGCGCGACCAGGCCGAAGGTGGCTTGACGGTGCTGCACGCATTCGCCCACGGCATACACGCGCGGATCGTAGCTCTGCAAGGTGTCGTCCACCACGATGGCGCGCTCGCAGCGCAGCCCGGCCTGCTGGGCCAGTTCGATATTGGGCCGCACGCCGGCGGTCATCACCACAAGGTCGGCGGGGATCTGGGTACCGTCTTTAAAGCATACGCCGGTGACGCGGTCTTCCCCAAGGATGCCGCTGGTATTGGCGCCCAGCAGGAAGCGCAGGCCCTTGCGCTCCAGCGCCTGCTTAAGCAGCGCGGCGGCGGGCTTGTCAAGCTGGCGCTCCATCAGGCTGTCGGCCACGTGCACTACGCTGACCTCCATGCCCTGGCGCATCAGGCCGTTGGCGGCTTCCAGGCCGAGCAGGCCGCCGCCGATCACCACGGCGTGGCGATGGTTGCGGGCCGCCGCCAGCATGGTTTCCACGTCCTGGATGTCGCGAAAGGCGATGACGCCATCGAGCTGGTGGCCGGGCACGGGGATGATGAACGGCTTGGAGCCGGTCGCCAGCAGCAGGCGGTCATAGCCCACTTCACGCCCGGATTGCGAGCGCACCAGCCGGCAGCGGCGGTCGATCGCCACCACCGGATCGCCCGCCAGCAGTTCGATGCCGTTCTGCTCGTACCAGTCGCGGGTGTTGAGCATGATGTCCGCGACCGTCTTCTCGCCCGCCAGCACCGGCGAGAGCAGGATGCGGTTGTAGTTGCCGTGCGGCTCGGCGCCGAACACGGTGATGTCATAGAGGTCGGGCGCCAGCTTCAGCAGTTCCTCGACCGTGCGCATGCCGGCCATGCCGTTGCCGACCACCACCAGGCGGGGTTTGGGGGGCGTGGTCATGCGGCCACCCAGACTTTGCCGTCATGGACGCGGGCCGGATACGCCGCGATGGAGCGCTCGGGCGCTTCCAGGCATTCGCCGGTCCGCAGGTCGAAGTGATGCTTGTAGATCGGCGACGCCACCACGATGCGTTCGCCCAGGCTCCCCACCAGGCCGCGCGATAGCACGGCGGCGTTGGAGTTGGGATCGTAGTTGGAGATGGCGAACACCTGGTCGCCATTGCCGCCCTGATCGTCGCTGTGGCCGGGGCCGACCCGGAACACGGCGATCTGGGCCTTGTCCACCAGTGCGCACACACCGGTATTGGGCACGATGTCGCGCAGGCTGCAAACGGCGGTCCAGGCTTCGGTATGGTGGGTGGGGCTCATGATGTTCTCCTTGGGCGTTGGCGCGAGATGATGGGTCGGGACGGTTCAGGCTGCCTTGACGATCACGGGAATCTGCTCGAGCCGGGATTTACGCAAATTCCGTTCCTCGGGCGTGGCCGGGCGGATCTGGCCGCGCTCTTCCATGAAGACCAGGTTGTCGTCGCGCAGGTCGCTGTTGACGAAGTGGCGGAAGCGCTTGCGGGTTTCCGGGTTGGTCACGGCGGCCTTCCATTCGTCTTCGTAGGTGTCCACCACATGCTGCATCTGCGCTTCCAGTTCGGCGCCGATGCCCAGGCTGTCTTCCAGCACCACGGCCTTGAGGTAGTCCAGCCCGCCTTCCATGTTGTCGCGCCAGACGCTGGTGCGTTGCAGGCGGTCCGCGGTGCGCACGTAGAACATCAGGAAGCGGTCCACGTAGCGCAGCAGCGTTTCGCGGTCCAGGTCGCTGGCCAGCAGTTCGGCATGGCGGGGCTTCATGCCGCCGTTGCCGCACACGTACAGGTTCCAGCCGCGTTCGGTGGCGATGATGCCCACGTCCTTGCCCTGGGCTTCGGCGCACTCGCGGGTGCAGCCGGAAACACCAAACTTGATCTTGTGCGGCGCGCGCAGGCCCTTGTAGCGGTTCTCGATCTCGATGGCCAGGCCGACCGAGTCGTCCACGCCGTAGCGGCACCACGTGGAACCCACGCAGGATTTCACGGTGCGCAGGGACTTGCCATAGGCATGGCCCGATTCGAAGCCGGCCGCGATCAGTTCTTCCCAGATCATCGGCAGCTCTTCCACGCGCGCGCCGAACATGTCGACCCGCGCCCCGCCGGTGATCTTGGTGTACAGGCCATACTTCTTGGCCACCTGGCCGACCGCGATCAGGCCGTCGGGGGTGACTTCGCCGCCCGGCATGCGCGGCACCACCGAGTAGGTGCCGTCCTTCTGGATATTGCCCAGGAAGTAGTCATTCGAGTCTTGCAGGCTGGCGTGCTCTTGCTTGAGCACGAATTCGTTCCAGCACGAGGCCAGGATGCTCGCCACCGTGGGCTTGCAGACGTCGCAGCCCAGGCCCTTGCCATGGGCAGCAAGCAGTGCGTCGAAGGTCTTGAAGCCGCCCACGCGCACCAGGTGGTAAAGCTCCTGGCGGGAGTAGGCAAAGTGCTCGCACAGGTGGTTGTTCACCGCCAGGCCTTGCTTCTTCATCTCGGCCTTCATCACCTGCGTGACCAGCGGCACGCAGCCACCGCAGGTGCTGCCGGCCTTGGTGCAGTTCTTCAGGGCGCCGATGGTGGTGGCGCCATCGCAGACGGCGGCGCAGATATCGCCCTTGGTCACGTTGTTGCAGGAGCAGATCTGCGCGGCATCGGGCAACGCGTCGGCGCCCAGCCCTGGCTTGGCCTGGCCGTCGGAGGAGGGCAGGATCAGGAATTCCGGCGACTCGGGCAGCTCGATCTTGTTGAGCATCATCTGCAGCAGCGTGCCGTACTCCTCGGCATCGCCCACCAGCACGCCACCCAGCAGGTACTTGCCGCATTCGGACACCACCAGCTTCTTGTAGACCTGCTTGCGCTCGTCGGTGAACTGGAAAGAGCGGCTGCCGGGCGCCTTGCCGTGCGGGTCGCCCAGGCTGGCCACGTCCACGCCCATCAGCTTGAGCTTGGTGCTCATGTCGGCGCCGGCGAACTCGGCCTGGTGGCCGAGCAGGTGCTTGGCAGCCACGCGGGCCATTTCATAGCCGGGCGCGACCAGGCCGTAGATCTTGCCGTCCCACAGCGCGCATTCGCCGATGGCGTACACGTCGGGGTCGGAGGTCAGGCACTGGTTGTCCACCGCGATGCCGCCGCGCTCGCCAATGGCCAGGCCGCTGGCGCGGGCCAGTTCGTCGCGCGGGCGGATGCCGGCGGAGAACACGATCATGTCGGTGTCCAGATGGCTGCCATCGGCAAAGTTCATGCGATGGGTGCCGTCTTCGCCATCGACGATCTCAACGGTGTTCTTGCCGGTATGCGCGGTGACGCCGAGTTCTTCGATCTTCCGGCGCAGCATGGCGCCGCCGCCGTCGTCCACCTGCACCGCCATCAGGCGGGGGGCAAATTCCACCACATGGGTTTGCAGGCCCATGTCGCGCAGCGCCTTGGCGCATTCCAGGCCCAGCAGGCCGCCACCGATCACCACGCCGGTCCTGGAGCGGGCGCCGCACTCCTGCATGGCCTCCAGGTCTTCGATGGTGCGGTAGACAAAGCAGTCCTTGCGGTCCTTGCCGGGCAGCGGCGGCACGAAGGGGTAGGAGCCGGTGGCCATGATCAGCTTGTCGTAGGACAGCGTCTCGCCGGTGGAAACCGTCACCGTCCTGGCCGCGCGGTCGATGCCGGTGGCGCGCGCGTTCAGGCGCAGCAGCATGTTGCTGCGCTCGAAGAAGCCCGCTTCCACCAGCGAGAGATCCTCGGCGGACTTGCCGGCGAAGAATTCGGACAGGTGCACGCGGTCATAGGCGGGACGCGCTTCCTCGCACAGCACCGTGACTTCGAGATCTTGCGAGCCGGCCTCGGCCAGGCATTCCAGGAATTTGTGGCCGACCATGCCGTGGCCGATGATGATCAGTTTCATGATGGTTTCCTTGTTCTGTGGGGCCGCTGGTGCGTGTGCCTTGGTGGCGTCGTTGCGTCGTGGCGTCGGGCGGGCTCAGGAGCCGGAACCGGCCAGCGCGTTGTCGAATAGCGCCTGCTCGCTGGCCTTGTGCTCGGCCGAGAACCGCACGGCGATGGCGCACAAGGCGGAGACGATGGCCGCCGCGCCCAGCACGGTCAGCGTTTGCTGCAGGTTGCCGCCCAGGCCCTTCATCAGGAAGCCCGCCGCCACGGCGCCCACATTGCCGCCGGCGCCGATGATGCCGGCCACGCCGCCCAGCGCCTTGCGGTCGATAAAAGGCACCAGCGCATAGGTGGCGCCGCAGGCCATATGGGTGAACAGGCCGAAGCCCAGCATGGCGGCCACGGCAGCCACGACGTTATGCGCCTGGGCAAACCACAACAGGCCCAGGCCTTCACCCAGGATCAGCACGAACAGCAGCATGGAACGCGCATCCAGGCCACGGCGCAGCGCAGCCTTGTCCGACAGCCAGCCGCCCAGGGCACGGGCGAACAGGGCGAGCAGGCCAAAGCTGGCGGCGGCCAGGCCGGCGCTGCCGAGCGACAGGCCGAAGTGATCCACGTAATAGGTAGCGGCCACGTTGTGGATGAAGATCTCCACGCCGAAGCAGGCGCCGTAGGTGATGAACAGCATCCACACGCGGTAGTTGCCGGCAGCGGCGACAAAGCTGGCCCAGCCGCCTTTCTTGCCGCTGTCGATGGCGATGCCGCGCGCGCGCAGATCCTTGAAGTCGCCTTGCGGGCAGTCCTGCGTATAGCGCCAGTACAGCACCGCCATGATCAGCATCAGCACGCCCGGCACCAGCAGCGCCAGGCGCCAGCCCATGGTGTGGCTCACGCCCAGCATCAGCACGCCACCCAGCAGCAGCGGCATCAGCGCTTGCGCCGCGCCACCGCCGGCATTGCCCCAGCCGGCGGCTGCCGCGTTGGCGGTGCCCACCACATTGGGCGCGAACATCACCGAGGTGTGGTACTGCGTGATCACGAAGCTCGCGCCAACCGCGCCAATCAACAGGCGGAAGAACAGGAAGGCTTCGTAGCTCTGCGCCATCGCCACGCCCAGCACGGGGATCGCACCGAGAGCGAGCAGGCCGGTATAGGCGCGGCGGGGACCAAAGCGGTCGCACAGCGGGCCGATGGCCAGCCGCACGAGAATGGTCACGGCCACGGCCGCGATATTGATATTGGCGATCTGGTCCGGAGTCAGGCCGAATTCACCCTTGAGCACCGGCATCAACGGCGCGCAGGCGAACCACGCGAAGAAGCACACGAAGAAGGCCATCCACGTCAGGTGGAAGGCGCGCATCTGCGGGGTGCGCAGGCTTAGCAGTTCGATGCGGGTGGCTTTGCCGGTCATCATGGCTCCATAAAAACAAATGGCGTCCCGCAATCCGGTCGTGAAGACCAGATCAGGGGACGCCGTTGTCCTGGTGGCAGCGGTGAAGACCGCTACCACCCTGTGTGAGGTGAGCGGGCCGCCGTTGGTCCGCTCACGTCTTATTACGCAAGCGGTGTGCCAGGGCGGTTTGTGATGGATGGCGGGTTTTTTGCGCTGCGCGGGAGCATCAGGCCGGGAGGCGATGCGCCGAGGTGGGGCGGGGCGGCACGGTCATGGTGCAGTGCAATGGACCGGAGCGGTGCGCGGGTGGTGCAGGCCGTAGCTGGTTTCAGGCTGTCCCTACCCAGGCCGTGGATGCCGGGAGCTGATGGTTATGCCACTTCCGCACGGCGTGCGAAGCCCCTGGCTCAAGGCCGCCGGAAGCCGCGCCGGACGCCACGCTGCCCGGGCACCGTCGTCAATTCGAGCCTCTTCGAGTCAGATCGAGGCCGAATGGCACACCGCCTCCACGCGATTGCCCGCCGGATCGAAGAGGAACGCTGCGTAGTATCCGGCATGGTAGTCAGGCCGCAGGCCCGGATCCCCATCCGACCCTCCCCCGGCGGCGAGGCCCGCGGCGAAGAACGCATCCACCTGTTTGCGGGACGACGCCTTGAAGCACCAATGCCGCTTGTTTGCTTCGATCCTGCTCGGGTCGAGATAGACCGCCAGGCACGTCGACACCGTATCGCTGGCCGTGCAGCGCTCGCCATAGCCAAGCGCATCGGGGCGGTCATAGACCTTCGTTGCGCCCAAGGTCTGCATGATCGCGTCATAGAAGGGGCGCGCTGCGTCGAGGTTGGGTACGCCGATTGAAACATGATCGAGAAGTTGCATTGGGTTTGGCTCCGGCTGGTTCCTGGGTGGGGGTTCTGGCGCGGGGCATGGGTTGAAGCGACGAACGTTGAAGATGTCTCACAACACGCTTGCTATGTAAACTAGGCGGTCCCGCATCAACCGCATCAACCGCATTAAACGCAATAGCGACGAACCACCACATGGAAAACATCCCCCAAAGCGTCCTGATCCACGTCTACGCCGGAGAAGACGACGCGGAGCCAATGTTCGAAGAACTGCCCGCCCGCAAAATCGAGGAAGACACCTACGAGTTGCTCGCCTCGCCCGGTCTCGCCTTGAATCTGGCGAGAGGCGACATTGTCTCCATCAAGAACAGAAACGCGCATGCCGAAGTCCTGTCGAGGGGTGGGAATTTCTGCATTCAGATCTACGAGGATGAAGATATCCCACAGGCATGCCTGGCACGCCTGGAGAAGGAAGTGCAGGCCGAACTGGGCGGTTCCCTGGATGGGATCAACGGCGGGAATCTGTCATTGACCATCCCATCCAAAAACGGGATGGACCGAATCCGCGAGGTCTTTGACAGCTTTCGCGACCAGACCGGGATTCAGTGGTACTACGCGAACATCTACCGGAATCTGGACGATCCCGATGACGAAACACTGCTGGACTGGTGGCTGAAGGATTGACGGCCGATCGCGCCGGGGGTGAAGGACCAAGCCTGCTTTCCCGGCGCCCCGCGCCCAGGCTCACGCCTGCGTGGCAGGCGCTTGCGGGGATTCGCCTTCAGCCGCTGGCCACTGGCTCGCGTGGTAAATCTCGATATCGTTGGGCCGTACCAACTGATCCGCATCATCCACCAGCGCCGCGCGCACGCGGCGCCCCTCCTGCGCGGTAAGCAACGTCACCGGCCCCTGGCCGCTGGTGGCGAGGTGGCGATCCCCCCATTGCATCAGCCCGATGATCACCGGCAGCAACTCCACCGCGGCGCGCGTCGGCCGGTACTCGAACCGTTCCCGCTCGCCTGGCTCCCGATAGCTCACCTTGCGCAGGATGCCTGCCTCGGTCAGCGTTTTGAGCCTGGCCGACAGCACGGCGGGGGAGCACTGCAGGCGCTCCAGGAATTCGTCGAAGCGCCTGATGCCGTGGAAAACGTCGCGCAAGATAAGAATTGTCCACTTCTCTCCGATCAGCGAGAGGGTCGCGGCAATCGAGCAGTTGCGGAGTTCTTGGTCGGTCAGATCCATGCGTTGAGCATAGCAGGCTAACTTCATTTGCAAAAGTCAGGGTATTGCCTATACTCCTGGATATGAAATATGAAGCCAGGAGCCGGACATGCAGCCCTCGAATCCTCCCAGCCTTGCCGGGCAATCCCGCGTGACCGGCGGCGGCTGGCATGCTGGCTGCCCGGAATGCGCCGAGACCTGGAAGTTGAGCGGTGGCGAGCGCGTGGTCGTGCGCGCTGTTCGTGCCGCCGATGCAGAGAGAGAGCGGGCCTTCGTGCAGGCCCTGTCGCGCGAGAGCCGTTATTACCGCTTCCTGACCGGCGGACGCGTGTCCGATGAGGTGATCGACCTGTTCATCGAGAGCAACGCCGGCCTGGCGCTGGTGGTCACGGCGGAAGTGGCGGGGCTGCCGACGATCGTCGCCAACGGCAACTACGTGGTGACGCGTGGCGAGGACGGTGACGTTGGCGAGTTCGCCGTGGCGGTGGCCGACGACTGGCAAGGCAAGGGTATCGGCCGCCGGCTGATCCAGCGCCTGCGCGACGCGGCGCTGGGCGCCGGCCTGCACATGCTGCGCGGGGATGTGCTGAGCGAGAACCGCCGCATGCTGGCGCTGATGCGCGAGTTCGGTTTCTCCACCCGGCGCAACCCGGAAGACAGCCTGCTGTATGAGGTGAGACTGGTGCTGGGCGAACTGGCCGGCAACGGCGCGTTGCAGGGCCTCGCCCGGTTCCCGGCGCTCTAAGCCTCTGCGCTGGCGCGCTTGCGCGATCCGGCCGTCACAGTGCATCCCACCGACGCCGTGATGATGCTGGCAATCGCCAGCCATTGCTGTGTATTCAGCGTCTCGTGCAGGAAGGCGAGGCCTGCCAGCGCGCCCATGGCGGGTTCCATGCTGAGCAGGATGCCGAAGGTGCGGCGCGGCAGCCGCTTGAGCGCTACCATTTCCAGCGAATAGGGAATGGCGCTGGAGAGCACGCCAACCGCCAGCCCTGCCACCAGCAGCGACGGGCTGAACATGGCCGCGCCGGCATGCGCCAGCCCGAAGGGCAGCACGACCAGCGATGCCATGGTCAGCCCGAGCGAGGTGGCTTGCCCGCCGTGCGCGTTGCCCGCCATCTGCCCGAAGATGATGTACAGCGCCCAGCCCACGCCGGCCGCCAGCGCGTAGCCGATGCCCACGGGATCGAGCGTGGCAACGTTCTCCCCAAGCGGCAACAGCAACAGCAAGCCTGCCACCGCAAAGGCAATCCAGAGAAAGTCGATGGCCCGCCGCGACGACGACACGGCCACCGCCAGCGGCCCGGTGAACTCGATGGCAATCGCCAGCCCGAGCGGGACGGTGCGCAGCGACATATAGAACAGCAGGTTGGTGGCCCCCAGCGCCGCGCCGTAAAGCGCGATCACGCGGGCGTTGGCCAGGCTGAGCGGCATCCGCCAGGGCCGCCACACGCACAGCAGGATCAGCGCCGAGAAGCTCACCCGCAGCGCCGTGGTGCCCTGGGCGCCAACCTCGGCAAACAGGCTCTTGGCAAACGATGTACCGACGCAGAGCGAAGCCATCGATCCGATCAGTGCCAGCACGGCGATCAGGGTGGCACTTTGTTTCAGGCGGTTCAGCGGCAATTGCGACTCTCAGGCGATTCTGCGAGCCCG
This sequence comes from Cupriavidus sp. UME77, assembly GCF_014170355.1. Taxonomy (NCBI): domain Bacteria; kingdom Pseudomonadati; phylum Pseudomonadota; class Betaproteobacteria; order Burkholderiales; family Burkholderiaceae; genus Cupriavidus; species Cupriavidus sp. UME77. The sequence goes on along the minus strand of NZ_LZZU01000013.1, from coordinate 63,748 downwards.
AATCTTGAACGATCCTGGTCCGGCTGGCTAGGCTGCGATGTGCTGCAAGCGCACAGCGTAGCCTTAGTAGTTGAGCGCCACGTTGAGCATGACCGTACGGGGATTGCCCACCGGCACGATGTTGTTGCTCAGGCCGCCGGCGTAGTACGCCTTGTCGAACACGTTCTTGACGTTGAGCGCGGCCTTCCAGTGTGATGCTACATAGCCCACGCCAAGGTCCGCCACCGCGTAGCCGGGCACGGTGTAGTTGAAGGTGTAGCCGCGCTTGGCGCTCTCCGCGCGCATGCCGGCGCCGGCGTACCAGCCTGCCAGCGGCCCGCGGAAATGCTTGGTGCCCCAAAGCGAGACGCTGTGCCGGGGCACGTTGTTGAGCGGCTTGCCCACATTGGCGGCAACGGTATCTTCCGTGACCTCGCTGGCGATGTAGGCATAGGCGCCGGCCAGGCTCCAGCCGCCGCCAAGGTCCGCTGTCAGCTCTGCCTCCAGCCCGCGCGTGCGCTGCTCGCCCGTGGCAATGCTGAAGCCGGTATTGACCGGGTCCGAGCTCAGCACGTTGCGCCGGGTCAGGTCGAAGGCAGACAGCGTCACCAGGCCGCTCTTGTTGGGCAAGTCGAACTTGATGCCCACCTCGGCCTGGCGCCCCGTCTCGGGTTTGAAGGTGCCGCCGTTGACGTCGGTGCCGCTATTGGGCAGGAAGGAGGTCGCGTAGCTGACGTAGGGACGTGCCCAGCTGGTCAGGTCGAACATCAGCCCGGCGCTGCCGGTGACGGCCCGCGCGGTGTCGTCCAGGCGCGTGGCGGCCAGGCGGTCCGTGGTGCTGGTGCGGGCGGTGTCGTGGCGCAGGCCGGCGGTGAGCAGCCAGCGCTGGGCAAACCGCACCTGGTCGCGCGCGTAGAAGCCCAGCGTGCTGACGTTGTCTTCCTGGTTCAGGCTGTAGGCGCTGGGGCAGTTCACGGCCGCGCCATAGACCGGGTTGTAGACGTTCAGCGCCGCGACGCGGCAGGTGCGCTGCAGGCGGCTCTCGTTGCTGCGGTTGTAGTCCACGCCGAGCGTGATCTCATGCTGCTGCCCGGCAATCTCGAAGCGGCGCTGGAGGTTGGTATCCACGCCAATGGTGGTGCCGGAGAAATCCTGCTGCGTGCCGCTGCGGTTGAGCAGCTGGCTGTTGACGGCCATGGTGCCGCCAGCGATCAGCGTGCCGGCCAGCGACAGCGTTTGCCAGCGGAAATTCTGGTTCAGCGTCCAGCCGGAATCGAAGCGGTGGGTCAGCGCATAGCCCAGCCGGTTCTGCTCGCCGTCGTATGGCGCCAGGCCCGGCTCGCCGGTAAAGCGGCTGTTGGGCAGGGTGCCGTTGCGGTTGGCGGTGAGCGTGCCATTGACGGGCAGGCCTTGCTGGCGCACATACTGCCGCTCGTTGTGGCTCGCCAGCAGGGTCAGGTCGGTGCGCGCGCCCAGGTCCAGCGACAGCGACGGCGCGATATAGCGGTTGCGGTAATAGACGTAGTCGGTCGCGTCGTCGCTGTTCATCGCCAGGGCGTTGACGCGCAGCGCGGCCTTGCCGTTTGCCGACAACGGCGTGCCCACGTCCGCCGTGGCCTGCCGAAAACCGTAGTTGCCTACCGTCAGCCCCAGTTCGCCAAACAGTTCGGGCGTGGGGCGCTTGCTGACGATATTGACCATGCCGCCCGGCTGCACCTTGCCGAACAATACCGAGGCCGGGCCTTTGAGCACTTCCACGCGCTGCGCGCCGAACAGTTCCTGCGCCACGCGGTTGTTGGACTCGACCAGCAGGCCATCGACAAAGACCGATTCCGATGCGCGCTGGCCGCGGATGATGAAGTCGTCCCAGCCGCGCCGGCCGTAGACATTGGTGACCACGCCGGCGGAATTGGCCAGTGCGTCCCCCAGGGTTTGCGCTTGCTGGCTGTCCATCAGGTCGCGCGTGATCACGGTGATGGACTGCGCGCTGTCCGCCGCGGACGTGCCGGACTTGGTCACGCCAGCTGCCCGGCGCGTGGCGAAGCCGGTGTCGGCGCGGGGGTCTTCGGCGGCGCTGACCGTGACGGACGGCAAGGTGGTCTCGGCGTCCGGGGCGGCCTGGGCCATGGCGGGGGAGAACAGGCAGCCCAGGGCGGCCGGGGCAATCAGTTGGCGAGTGAGCATGGTGCTGCGAGAGTGCTGAAAGCGCCGGATTGTAAATGATAATGATTATCGTTTGTGAGATTTTGTAATGAAATGGCGCTGCGCTTAGCCGGGGACGGCGATGCCGAACGCATGCGCCGGTTTTGCGCCTCGCCTTCCAACGCGCTTTCCACCTCACGCGCGGCAGACTATGGTGACTAGGAGGCAGGAGCCCGAACAGGAGAACACCATGGCATCGTCAGCATCCCCCCGCCGCATCGTGATTACCGGCGCCGGTGGCGCGCTTGGCCGCGCCGTTACCCAGGCGTTCGCAGACGAGGGGGCGCGGCTGGCCCTGATTGACCGCGACGTGGAAGTGCTGCGCGCGCACGCGCCGGTGCCCGAGGCCGCGGACTGGCACCTGTTGCTGGCGGCGGACGTGACCTCAACGGACAGCATGGCCGTGGCAGCGCGAAGCATCCTCGACGCGTTCGGCGGCGTGGATGTGCTGGTGCACGTGGCCGGCGGCTTCGAGATGGGCGAGCCCGTGCATGCGCTCAGCCGCGAGTCCTGGATGCGGATGATGGATCTGAACGCCTGGTCGCTGGTGGCCGTCACGCAGCATCTGCTGCCTGCCATGCTTGCGCAGGGCGCCGGCAAGGTCGTGGCTGTGACCGCGCGCGGCGCGGCCAGCGAGGCCGCCGCGATGGGCGCCTACTGCGCGTCAAAGAGTGCGTTGCAGCGTCTGGTGGAGAGCTTGTCGCACGAGGTGCGCCGGGCCGGCGTCAACGTCAACAGCGTGGCGCCGGGCACGCTCGATACCCATGCCAACCGCCAGGCCATGCCCGCCGCCGATCCCACCGACTGGGTCTCCACTGCGTCGGCGGCGCGCGCCATTGCCTTCCTGGCCTCGGACGCGGCGCAGGCGATCCATGGGCAGCATGTGGTGCTGGATGGGCTGAGCTGAGCGGCGTTGAACCAAGAGGCCTCTAAGCCTTGCGCCGTGCCAGCGGCAATGTCGCCAGCCGTTCCAGCACCACGGCACGCATGCCCGCCGGCGTCGGCAACTGCTCCAGCAATGCCGGCCAGCGCTCGTGCGCCATCGCCACCGCGTCCTTCACGGCGGCGGTGGCGATGCGCTCGGCGATCCGGGCCGTGCGCGCGAACTCGCGGTAGGTCTGCAGGGTTTGCTCGCGCTGCTGGCGGTCGATGGCCACGTTCTGGCCGAAGCCGGCAAAGCCCGGCAGGGCGGCCACGCTGACGATGTCGTAAGCGGGCGAGAGTTCGGGGGCGACGCCGTTGCGGTACAGGAAGGAGTAGTTCTTAAGGTGAGCGTCGCTGTTGCCCAGCAGCGTATTGACGGCCTGGCGGATAAAGAACTGCCGCACGTCTTCGATGCCACGCACGCTCAGGCGCTCCAGCAGTTGCACCAGGGCGGCGTAGGCGTCATGGCCGCCATACTTGCGGTTAGGCATGCGGGTCAGCAACTGGCAGCCGTCTTCGGCGTGCACGCGCCCGCCGGGCTCGCGGTCGAAGCGGTCCACGGCGAGGAAGTGCAGGCCGGGGCCAAGGGCCTCGGCCAGCCCCTCGACCTCGATGGCGGCAAGCGGCGCGGGCCGGCATGGCGCCACCGCCACGCCAGCGGCCTGCGCCAGCTGCATCGACACGTATTCGTTGAAGACCTGGCTGTCGTCATTGCGCGCGGGCAGCTTGGCGATGAGGTCGGAGAGGTGCCCGTGGGTGGGCATGGTGTAACGCTTGCCGGCATGCGCGGTGGACAGCGCCAGCTTGTTCTGCACGCCCGAGACCGAGGCCGCGCCTTCGGTGGCGCCTTCGATCACGGCAATTTCCAGGTTGTCCGCGCCGCCCGTCACGCCGACGGTGCGCACGTGCTCGGGCAGGGCGTCGATGGGCGCGGGGCGCACCACCACCGCGCCCGGCAGGTCGTCGCCGGCGGCGGCCAGAATGCCGAAATCGTCGCGGTCTTCGGGATGATGGCGCGTGGCCTCCAGGCGTTTGCGCAGCTCGCTCTCGGGCAACAGCCCGGCGAAGTAGGGCGGCAGCGCCGCGTTGGTGTTGTACAGCGCGGGATGGAAGGGGTTGGACAGCACCGAGGCGGTCAGCGTGTCGTTGCCGGGGAAGGTCAGCGAAAGGCTGAGCGTGGGCCGCAGCGGGTCGCCGCGGAAGGCTTCCGCTGGCACGAAGCGGCAGGTGCGCCCGACCTCGCACAAATGGCCGCACAGCACGCCGTGCAGGTGCACTTCCAGATAGCGCGGGCGCAGCCCGGTGCTCATGATTCCTGCTCCAGGAACATTTCCACCGAGGTCTTGGCCTCGCGGTCCGGCCCGCTGTCCTTGCCCTCGACCAGGCGCTTCACGGCGAGCAGGTGCTCGCGTGGCACCAGGACCCATTCCGCATCGAGCGCGGCACCCACGGCTTCGAGTGTGGAGGCGCGCACATCGCTGCGACCGCTCAGCGCCGTGGTCAGGTTGGACGGCGCCATGCCGATCAGCCGGGCCACTTCCCCCAGCGAGGATTTGCGTGTGGCTCGGCGTGCCTGGAGCTGATCAAAGAATGATGCCATGGCATATTTTCACATCAAAAGATATGAAATAGAATAGCACACGACTGGCGTTTGTTATGTCATTGCATAATATATATAAAATTAATATGTCATAACATAATGGCCTGTGCGATCAGGCCGCCTTGCTCTGGTCTGCCGCTTGCCCTGCGGACGCCAGAATGCGGAAGTGGCCCAGCTCATCCGGCGCGCACTGTGCAATCAACCCGGTTTCCCAGGCCAGGTAGGCGCGCGCGGCGTCCTTGTTGCCTTCGTGCCGGTCGTGCACGAAAAACAGGTAGTCGATACGCGCTTCCGGCGGCAACCCCACCGGTTCGGCCGCCTCGGGCAGCCCCGCGGCCTGCCAGGTGCGGTAGCCCTCCGCCAGCCGGTACACGTGGCGGTAGCCGGCGGCCAGCAGATCCTGCCCGGCCAGGTTGGCGACGTGCGGCTCGCTCGCGATCAGGATGACTGGCTGGTCGGGCGTGGCGCCAAGGCGGTCCAGCGTGGCGGGCAGGCGCGGGCGGATCGACCAGGCCGCGCCTTCGGCATGGCCGCGGGCGTATTCGGCGCTTTCGCGCAGGTCGATGCGCAACGCGTCGGGCGCCTGTGCGTACAGCGCGCGCAGCAGGTTGGCGTCGAGCACCGGCAGGGCGTGGGCTGGCAGGGTGCGCGGCGGCGCGCTAGCCTTGATGGCGGCGTTGACGCCGTGCGCGAGCACGGCGCTCTCATAGCCCAGCTGGTAAAGCCAGCTGGCCACCACCGGTGCGCGCACGCCGTCGTCGTCGAACACGATCACGCGGCTGCCGCGCACGCCGATGTACTGGTCGGTGGCCTGCACCAGCTGGCCGCCGGGTGCGTGCCGCGCGCCGTCGATCGAGCCTTGCGCGAATTCCTCGGCGGTGCGGATATCCAGCAGGTAGGTGGTGCGGCTCTCATCGTCCAGCCACTGCTGCGCCTGCGTGGCCGACAGCGCGGGCAAGCCGGCGCGCTGCAGCAGCCGGGCCGAGCGAGCGCGCGCCTCGGCCAGCTCGCTGGCCGGCTGGGCCGCCGGGTAGCGGCGCTGGCTGCCGTGCTCGAGCGCGTGGTCGGCCAGGTACCAGCCCTGCGTGCCGTTCTCCAGCGCCAGCACCGGGTTGGGCAGGCCAAGGTTGCGCAGCGTCTGCGCGCCGATGATGCTGCGCGTGCGCCCGGCGCAGTGCACCACCACGGTGGTCTGCGCATCCGGCAGCAGCGCCGCCAGGCGCAGGGCCAGCTCGCCGTTGGGCAGGCTGTGCGCGCCGGGGATGGTCATCTTCTGGTGCTCGGCAAAGGTGCGGCCATCCACCAGCACCAGCGGCTCGCCGCTGTCGCGGCGCGCCACCAGCTCGGCAGCGCTCAGGCGCGGTGTGTGCTGCTGGTGCTCGACCAGTTCGCCAAACGTCTTCGATGGCACGTTGACACCCTTGAACAAGGTGTAGCCGGCCGCGGCCCACGCCGCGGCACCTCCCGCCAGCAGCGTGAGATTGCTGTAGCCCAGGCCAGCCAGCCGCTGTGCCGCCAGCTCGGCCACGCCGTCGCCGTCGTCGAACAGCACGATGCGCTCGGCCAGGCGCGGCGCCAGGCGGGCAACATCCAGCTCCAGCCGGCTGTAGGGCAGGGGCACGGCGAAGAAGGGATGGCCCTCGCCATATTGGCCGTGCTCGCGCACGTCGAACAGCGCCAGGGGCTGGCCGTCGTTAAGCCAGCCGCGCAAGGTGACGGCGTCGATGGATTGGGTCATGGCGTGCTCCGCGTGAACAAGGGATGGGGCTGTCGTCTTGGCCGCAATGTCAGGCCGCTGCTTTCTCGCTGCGGTTCATCTGGGTGGCGTTGTAGTTGACAATGCGCCCGCTCTCCAGCTCCACGCCGATGCGCCCCGTCAGCGTTTCGAGTGGACGGCCGTAGAGGTGGAAGTGCAGCGTGGGGGCGTCGCCCACCACGTGGATGCTATGGATGTCCTGCGGCAGGAAGCTGATCGGCGTGCCCGGGCGCACCACCAGCTCGCGCTCCAGTTCGATGCTGGCGCGCTCGGGGTTGCTGCCGTCGTCGGTGCGGCGGTAGACGCGGTTGAGCTCATCGCCTTGCACGGCCACGATGACGGCCCACGTGTCATGGTTGTGCGGGATGGTCTTCTTGCCCGGCACGATCGAATTGAGGTAGAGCGCCGGCAACTGGCCTTCTCCGCTCAGGCGGTAGCGGGTAGAGGTGGCGGTGCCGTCGCTGGGCGGCGGGAACTCGGCAAAGCCGAACAGGTCCTTCTGGTCGGCCAGCTTTTGCAGGGCGGCGGTGACCTGCCCGAGCGTGGCGCGATCCACCTCGCGCTGTGCCGTCAGCGCGCAGACCTCGGCGAGGGTGGCGGCAATGGCCGCATTGCGCTGGCTTTGCTGATCGGTCTGATTGGTCTGGTTGGTCTGGTTGGTCTGGTTGGTCTGGGTCGTCATGGGGGGAGATCCGGTTATGAATACGATGCCGTGGCAGGTGGCGGCCGTGCGCCACTCTACGGAGTGCGGGACCCGGGAAGAACGAACAATATCGCCGATGCATATTCGGTTTTGATCCGGTGCAAGGCGACATGATGCCCACGCCAGGCACGGCATAACGATCTGCGATCTGATTCGTTAGCGCCCGGCGCAACTTCTTTTAGGCTTCAACCTGCCCAGCATTTTCAAGAGCTTCCCGCCATGACCATTACCGACTTGTCCCAGACCTTGGCCGATACTGACGCAAACGCCGACGCAAACGCCGACGCAAATGCCGACGCAAATGCCGACGCCACGGACGCGACCGACCACGTGAGCGGCGCCCGCGCCGCGGCGGTCGCCGCCTTCATCGCCCGTGCTCGCGAGATCGCCGGCGGCCACGCCGCCGACAAGACGCCGCTGGCCGCGATCGCCGACGAACTGGTGGCGCTGGCTGGCCAGGCGCACCTGTTCCCGCCGGCGCACTTCCCCGTGGATGCGGCCAGGCCCGCCGCGATCTACCGGCTGGCCGAAGACCCGGACGGCCGCTTCGCCTTGTTCGCCTCGGCCGGCCTGCCGGGCAAGGCGCAGCCGCCGCACGACCACACCACCTGGGCGGTGATTGCCGGCGTGCGCGGCGTGGAGCGCAACGTGATCTTTCATCGCAGCCCGGGCAGCAAGCCCGGGCTCGACACGCTGGAACCGCTGCGCCAGCTCGATGTGCAGGCAGGCAATGCCATCACGCTATCGCCCACCGACGTGCATACCATCGAACTGATCGGCGACACGCCCGGCCTGCACCTGCACTTCTACGGCCTCACGCTGCCCCGCCTGAGCGAGCGCGTGAAGTTCGACCCAGCGCCCGAGGGCGGCACGCAATACAGCTACCGCACCTTTGCCGCGCCCGCGCTGATCCGCCATCCGCTGGTGAGCCCGGCCGCGCTCAAGCGCGCCATTGCCCAGGGGGAGGAGCTCGCGGTGCTGGACGCGCGGGAAGAGGGCGCTTTCTCGCGTGAGCACCTGTTGTTCGCCGTGCCCGCGCCGCTGGGCCGGCTCGAGACCACGATCGACCGGCTGGTGCCGCGCCGCACCACGCGCATCGTGGTGACGGATCTGGTCGAGGATATCGCCCACGCGGCCGCGGCAAAGCTGCTGCGCTTTGGCTATACCAACGTATCCGTGCTGGAGGGCGGCACGCGTGCCTGGCAGGCCGCCGGCTATGAAATCTTCAGCGGCACCAACGTGCCCAGCAAAGCCTTCGGCGAAGTGATCGAGCACGAGCTGCACACGCCGTGGATCACCGCCGAGGCGCTCAAGCTGCACCAGACGCGTGGCGACAATGTGGTGGTGGTGGACAGCCGCCCCTTCACGGAATTCCAGAACATGAGCATCCCCGGCGCGGTGGACTGCCCGGGGGCTGAGCTGGTCTACCGCATCGGCGAGATCGCGCCCGATCCCGAGACGCTGGTGGTGGTCAATTGCGCCGGCCGCACGCGCAGCATCGTGGGCGCGCAGACGTTGATCAACGCCGGCATTCCCAATCGCGTGGTGTCGCTCAAGGACGGCACCATGGCATGGCTGCTGGCCGGCTACCAGCTCGACCATGGCCAGACCCGATTCGCGCCACAGCCCGGCGAAGCCGCCCAGGCCGCGGCGCGTGAACGGGCCGCTCGCGTGGCGCAGCGCGCTGGCGTGCAACATATCGATGCGGCGCAACTAGCCGCCTTCACGCAGCAGGCGGATGACCGCACGCTGTACCGCTTCGACGTCCGCTCGCCCGAGGAATACGCCGCAGGCCACCTGCCGGGCTGGCGCAGCGCGCCCGGCGGCCAGCTGGTGCAGGCCACCGATGCCTACGCCGGCACCCGCCGCGCCCGCATCGTGCTGGCCGACTGGGATGGCGTGCGCGCACAGATCACGGCAGCCTGGCTGGCCCAGTTCAGCGGCCACGAGATCTACCTGTTCCGCCCGGCACCGCTGGCACCGCGCGAATCCGGCCCCGAGCCCGTGCGCGTGCTGCGCGCCTCCGAGGTCGAAGCGCCATGGATCGAAGCCGCATCGCTGTCCGCGCTGAAAGCGCAGGGCGGGGTCACGGTGGTGGATGTGGATAGCAGCCTGGCATTCCGACGCAGCCACCTGCCCGGTGCATGGTTCGCCACGCCGGAGAAGGTCGCGCTGGTGCTGGAGCATGCCAGTGCCGACGACATCATCGTGGTGACCTCTTCCGACGGCGTGCTGGCGCAAGCGGTAGCGGCCGAGTTGCGCCGCACCGGCCAGCGCGACGTACGCGCACTGCTCGGCGGCAACGCACGCTGGCAAGCGCTTGGCCTGCCAACGGAATCCGGCGAAGCCGGCACGGCCGCCGCAGCGCGAGTCCTGACCGGCGACGAAGACGCATGGTACAGCGCCTACGCTTACGAGGATGAAAGCCGCCGGAAGTCCGAGATGCACGCCTACCTGAACTGGGAAATCGGCCTGGTGGATCAACTAGAACGCGACGGTGATCTGCCGGTACGGCTGGTGGATTACAGCCAGCAGTAGGCGCAAAGGCATCGCCTCGGCCAGCGCCCGCCCTCTCCCCCGGCCCCTCTCCCACAAGTGGGAGATGGGAGCCAACCAGCGGCAAGATCAACCCATTGTTGTAGCCGTGTGAAGCGCCCGAAGGGCGGGCCACACCCCAACGCGATGCGAAGCGAGCCGTCAAGGTTCACCTAGGCCGTATGGGGCGCCTTCTTTGCCTACTTTCTTGGCAAGACAAGAAAGTAGGTCGCCGCCCCGCAGGGGTGGTGAAACTGCAGTTGCCTTTGCCTTTGACGTTAAGCAGCCGAAGCCAGCCGAAGCCGAAGCAAAACCCAACCCCAAAAAAATCACCTCAACGACATCCCCGCCCCCAAAATCACCAAAGCATACCTAGGCAAATCCCGAGCCAAAGCAGCATCCAGCTCCTGCGCCGAAGACCCCACCACAACATACCCCGCATCCTCCAGCTGCCCCCGCGTAGCCGGCACATCAAGCACAGCCGCAACATCGCGGCTAATGCGATCCACCACAGCAGCCGGCGTAGCCGCAGGCGCCAGCAAGCCCTGCCAGCTTTCCACCGCGAAACCCGCGGCACCTGCCTCCGCCATGGTCGGCACCTGTGGCAGCGCCTTCGAGCGATAAGGCGTGGTCACCGCCAGCGCAGTCAGCCGGCCGGAGCGCACGTAATCGGTCACCGCCGCGAGCGTGATCAGCGTTGCGTCGATGTGCCCGCCAAGCAGGTCGACCGTGGCGGGCGCGCCCCCGGCATAGGGAATGTAGTTGACCTTGATGCCGGTCTGGCGCGAAAGCATTTCATGGGCCACGTGGGCAATGCCGCCATTGCCGGGCAGGCCAAGCGTGACCTCGCCGGGCTTCTTGCGTGCCAGCGCGATGTAGTCTTGCAGGTTGCGCACGCCAAGATCCGGCCTGGCGACCAGGATCTGCGGATTCACCACCGCCTTGCTGACACCGCGAAACGCGCGGCTCGCATCGTACGGCAGTGTCTTGAACAGCGAGGCGTTCAGCGTCACGCCTTCGCCACCCAGCAGCAAGGTGTAGCCGTCAGGCTTGGCCCGCGCCACCTGCGCGGCACCCAGGGTGCCGCTGGCGCCCACCACGTTTTCCACCACCACGGGCTGGCCCCATTTCTCGCTGAGCTTGAGCGCCAGCGTACGCGCGAGCTTGTCGGCGCTGCCGCCGGGCGCCACCGGCACCACGATGCGCACGGGTCGCGCGGGGAAAGCCTGCGGGGCCTGCGTGGCATCGCTGTGAAAGGGTACGCCAGCGATGGCGGCCGCAGCAGCGGCGACGGGCAGGCAAAGAAGGGCGCGGAACAGGGTGCGACGTTGCATGACGGTAATGCCTGAGGCGAATCGAGCGCCAAGCTTAGAAAGCGTGGCCTCCGCGGCCAACGAATCTTTCCGCGCATGGATATGCGGACGCGCTGTGCTGACACGGGCAACGGAATGCGCATAACGATTGGCTCTTTTATTCGTTCCGTGCCCGTCGGTGCTTGCGTACAGTTTGTCGGCTGCAATGCATCAACCACGACTTAGCCAACAAGAACTCGAACACACCATGACCCGCACTCTTTCGCTGCGCTCCCCGCGTCCTCTCGCCTTCGCTGCCGCCTTGCTGGCCGGTACCTTCTTTGCCGGCGCCGCGCAGGCCGACGCCACGCTCGACAAGATCCGCCAGCGCGGCAAGATCGTGGTCGGCATCATGCTGTCCGGCAGCGCCTTCGGCTCGATCGATCCCGCCACGCAAAAGCCCGTCGGCTTCAATGCGGACCTCGCGCAGGACCTGGCCAGGCAGCTCAATGTGGAGCTGGAAACGGTGCAGGTGCAGCCGTCCAATCGCGTGCAGTTCCTGCAGCAGGGCAAGGTCGACGTGCTGATCGCGGCGATGGAATACAACGCCGAGCGCGGTGAGCAGCTGGGCCACGCGCCTACGCCTTACTATCGTGTGGGCGGCGCCGTGATCGTGCCCAAGCAAAGCGATATCCGCCGCTGGGAAGACTTGAAGGGCAAGACGGTGTGCATCTCGCAGGGCAGCAGCTATACGCGTGCGGTGCAGGTGGAATACGGCGCCATCCCGAAGGGCTTCAAGGGCTCGGCGGAATCGCTGCTGGCGCTGCGCGGTGACAATTGCGCCGGCGCCGTGCACGACAACACGCTGCTGCAGCCGCTGGTGCGGGGCAACCCGGAATGGCAGAACTACCGCATCGTGCTGCCTGAGCTCAATCCCGCGCCGACCGTGATCTGGACCCGCAAGGGCGAGCAGGACACCATTTCCGCGGTGGACCGCATCGTGCAGAACTGGCATCGCAGCGGCTGGCTGGTTGCCACCGAGAAGAAGGCCGGCATCCTGCCGCCGTCGCCGGCGCTGACCGAGCTGCATGACAAGTTCAAGGGCGGCCGTTCCTGATGGAAGCAGCGATTGCCTGGTGGATCGATGCGGCGCACCGCCTCGGCCTGAACTACGCGTTCCTCGCCGATGCCTATGACCGCGCCTCCTTCGTGCATGGCGCCTGGGTAACCATCCAGCTGGTGCTTTGCACCCTGGCCGGCAGCCTGGTCGCCGGCGTGGGAATGGCGGCGGCACTGACTTCGCGCAATGCGCTGCTGGCCGGTGCCACGCGCGCGTTTGTGGAAGTCACCCGCAACACGCCAACCCTGGTGCAGCTCTATTGCGCCTTCCTGGTTCTCAACATGCTGATCACCCATGCCTTGCAGGACGCGCACCGGACCAATCCGCTTACGCCGTTCCTGTGGGTGGTGGTGGTGCTGTCGCTGCACAAGGGCGTGTTTCATGCCGAAGCCTTGCGCGCTGGCATCGAGGCCGTGCCCAAGGTCACGCTGGAAGCGGCGGCCTCGCTCGGCTTTGATCGCCGCACCTTGCTCTGGCGCGTGCAGTTGCCGCTGGCGGTGCGCTTTGCCCTGCCTGCCCTGGTCAACAATTCCGTGGAGCTGGTCAAGGCCACGGCGGTGGCGTCCGCGATTGCGGTGGGCGATATCACCTACGCCTCCATCATGATCTGGACCCAGCGCGACAACGTGCTGGAACTGATGGTGCTGTTGCTGTTGTTCTTCGGCCTGCTGACCTGGGCGGTCAGCCAGGCGGGTAACTGGCTGGAACTTCGACTAAGGATGCCCGGCTATGGCGAGCGCTGATTCCACTTATCTCGCTGCGCCCGCAACGTCGCGCGCCGGTCGCTATGCGGGGCTGCTGTGGCTCCTGCCGCTGGTGGCGGTGGCGCTGGCGGCGACCCGCCATCCGGACCTGGCCCGCGCGCTGGCCAGCGCCTGGCAATGGTCGCCGGCGCTGGTGCGCGGCTTCCTGGTCAATATCGGCGTGAGCCTGCTGGCGATCTTGCTGGGCACGGCCGGCGGGCTGCTGATTGGCGCGTTGCGCCTGTCGCCGGTGGCGCTGCTGTCGCGCCCGGCGCATCTGTACGTGCAGGTGTTCCGCAATGCGCCCTGGCTGGTGCTGATCTACTTCTCCACCTACGTCTTCCCGTTCGAGGTGAATATCGGCAGCCATATCGTGCCGTTCCCCGACTGGTTCAAGGTGGTGGTGGGGCTGGCGCTGCCGGCCAGCGCCAATGTGGCCGAGGTGCTGCGCGGCGCGGTGCAGTCGATTCCGCTCACGCAGTGGGAGGCGGCCAGCTCGATGGCGTTCTCGCGCTTGCAGATCCTGCGGCTGATCATCGTTGCGCAATGCGTGCGCCGCATGCTGCCGCCGTGGATGAACCTGTACGCCACGCTCACCATGGGCACCGCGCTGGCCTCGCTGGTGGGCGTGCACGATCTGCTCGATACCGCGCAGATGGCCAGCAATACCGTCAACCAGACCGCCTTTACCGTGCTGATCTATTTCACCGTGCTGGCGATGTTCTTTGCCTGGTGCTACCCGATTTCGCGCTTCACCCGTTTCCTGGAACAAAAATATGCTGTTGCCTGAACATAACGGCGGACCCGTGTTGTCCGTGGTCCCCGAGGCTGCCGCGCCGCTGGTTGCGCTCAAGGACGTGCACCTTGCCTTTGGCGGCAACCCGGTGCTCAAGGGCATCGACCTGGAAGTGCGGCGCGGGCAGGCGGTGTCCATCATCGGGCCGTCCGGCTCGGGCAAGTCCACCATCCTGCGTTGCCTTACCGGCCTGCTGGAGCCGCAGCAGGGCACGGTGATGGTCGGCGGCGTTTCGGTGCGCGAGCTGCGCAGCGAGGCCGAGCGCATTGCGCTGCGCAAGCGTGTGGGCTTTGTCTTCCAGCAGTACAACCTGTTTCCGCACCTGACCGTGCTGCAGAACCTCACCATCGCGCCGTTGCGCGTGCTGGGGCGCGGCCGTGCCCAGGCGGAGGCCACCGCCATCGCGTTGCTGCGCAAGGTGCGCCTGGCCGACAAGGCAGGCGCGTATCCGGGCGAGCTCTCCGGCGGCCAGCAGCAGCGTGTCGCGATTGCCCGCGCGCTGGCGATGGAGCCCGAACTGATCCTGTTCGACGAGGTGACCTCGGCGCTAGACCCGGAGACGGTGGGCGAGGTGCTGACCGTGATCGGCGACCTGGTCGAGGAGGGGCTGACCTGCCTGCTGGTGACGCATGAGATGCGCTTTGCCGAGGAAATCAGCGACGAGGTTTACTTCACCGAAGGCGGGCGCATTGTCGAGCACGGCCCGGCCAGCCGCATCTTCAGCGCGCCGCGCAGCGAGCGCACGCGCGCCTTTCTCAACCGCTCGCTCGGCGCAGCCCCGCGCGCGCAGGCCGATCCCTTCGTTTTCTCTTTCGACAAGCTGCGCTTTGCCGTCTGAGCGCGGCGCAAGCCAATATCCCGATCCAGGAACCATGAGCCATCATCGCGATACCCAACTGATCCATGCCGGCACGCCGCCCTTTGTCCAGGGCCACGGCCCGGTCAATGTGCCGGTGGTGCGCACCAGCACCGTGCGCTTCGAGAACTCGGACGCCTATGACGATATCCGGGCGCGCCATGCGCGCGGCGAGCGTGTCAGTTCCTATGGCCGGCAGGGCATGGATACGCACCGCGCGCTGGAAGACGCGATTGCCGGACTCGAAGGCGGCAACCGCACCTTCCTGGCCCCCTCGGGGCTGGCGGCGATCTCGCTGACCTTCCTGGCGCTGCTGTCGCCGGGTGACCATGCGCTGGTGGTGGACAGCGTCTATGCGCCGGTACGCAGGCTGGCGCAAACGCTGCTGCGCCGACTGGGCATCGAGGTCAGCTACTTCTCGCCCAGCCAGGACGATTTGGACACGCTGATCCGCCCCAACACGCGGCTGCTCTACCTGGAGTCGCCCAGCTCTTTGCTGTACGAGGTGCTGGACCTGCCGCGCCTTGCGCAGATCGCGCACCGCCATGGCGTGGTGGTGGCCACCGACAATACGTGGGCTTCCGGCCACGTGCTGCAGCCGCTGGCGCTCGGCGTGGATGTATCGATCCTGGCATCGACCAAGTACATCAGCGGCCATTCCGACCTGATGCAGGGCGCGGTGGTGGTCAAGGACGAGGCGCTGGCGCGCCGCATTGCCGATGCCTACGATGGCTTCGGCCTGGCCATCAGCGCGGACGATGCCTACCTGGCGCTGCGCGGCATCCGCACGCTGGCCGTGCGGCTGGCCCAGCACCAGCGCAATGCCTTGGCGGTGGCACAGTTCCTGGATGCGCATGCGGCGGTAGGGCGCGTGTTCTATCCGGCCTTGCCCTCGGACCCCGGCCACGCGCTGTGGCTGCGGGATTTCTCCGGCGCCAACGGGCTGGTCTCGTTCTCGCTGCCGGGCGCCGATGTGGCGGCGGCGCGCAAGCTGGTGGATTCGCTAAGCCTGTTCGGGCTGGGGGCTTCATGGGGCGGCTATGAAAGCCTGGTGCAGGTGGCAGCGCCGGAGCGCCTGGCGGAACACTCGTACTGGCGTGGCGCCGAGCCGGTGATCCGCCTGCATATCGGCCTGGAAGCACCGGAGGACCTGATCGCCGACCTGGCGCAGGGGCTGGCAGCCACGACGCAGGCATCGGTGCCGCAACGGCGCGCGGCGGCGTGAGGCGGCTTGAGGCGGCGTGAGGCGGTGCGATTTGCGGCCGTTCGCTAGACGGCAAGGCCGCTAAAAAAAAGAAGCGGGACGGGAATTTGCCCGCTTCGCAAAAAAGCCAGTGTCATCGTTGCGCTGGCTTTCAGTACCCACTGGCGTGGCGACACCGGCCGCGGGCGGTGCCGCGGCCGTCAAGCCTCAGATTGCCCAGCCGCCGCCGTAGAACACGGCCAGCGCCAGCGCGATGCCCACGGTGCCCACGTTCAGCTTGCGGTATTCACCGGCCACGAGGCGGCCGATCACCAGGGTGCAGAAGCCCAGCATGATGCCCGTGACGATATTGCAGGTCAGCACGATAAACACCGCGCAGACCAGGCCGGCCATGGCGTCGACCATATCGTCCATATGCAGCTTGCTGACGCTGCTGAGCATCAACAGGCCCACATACATCAGGGCAGGTGCCGTCGCGTACGAAGGCACCAGCCCGGCCAGCGGCGAGAAGAAGATCACTGCCAGGAAGAGCAGGCCGACCACCACCGCGGCCAGGCCGGTCTTTGCGCCGGCGGCCACGCCAACGCTCGATTCGATGTAGGCCGCAGCGGGCGCACCACCGAAGAAGGCCGAGAAGATCGAGCTGAGCGAGTCCGTGGTCAGGGCACGGCCGCCGTTGGGGATCTGGCCCTTCGCATCGAGCTGGCCGGCCTGGCCCGCGACGGCGCGGATGGTGCCGGTGGCGTCGAACACGGCGGTCATCACCAGTGCCAGCACGCTAGGCAGCACCGTCAGCGACAGCGCGCCCTTGATGTCCATCGCACCGATCAGCGAGGCATGGCCCGGCGCGCTCAGCGCGGGCAGCGCGAACACGCCCGTGAACTTGACGGCGGGATCGAAGGCCAGGCCCAGCGCGGAGATGGCGACGATCACCAGCAAGATGCCGCCCGGCACCCGGCGCCGCTCCAGCCCGAAGATGGCGGCCAGGCCGAGGATCGACATGACGACCGGGAAGGCGGTGATCTTGCCCAGTGCGACCGGCAGGCCGGCGCCGGGGTTCTTGATCACCAGGCCCACGTCGTTGGACGCGATCAGCAGCAGGAACAAGCCAATGCCGATGCCCGTGCCGTGCGCCACGCCGGCCGGCAGGTTGCGCAGGATCCAGGAGCGCACGCCGGTCACGGAAATGGCGGTGAAGACCACGCCCATCAGAAAGATCGCGCCAAGCGCAACGGCCGGGGAGAGCCCCTGACCAAGCACCAGCCCGAACGCGGTGAAAGCGGTCAGCGAGATCGCGCAGCCGATGGCGATGGGCAGCTTGGCCCACACGCCCATCAACAAGGAGCCGAATGCCGCGGTCAGGCAGGTTGCGACGAACACGGCGCTGCCATCGAAGCCCGCCTTGCCGAGCATGCCCGGCACGACGAACACGGAGTAGACCATGGCCATGAAGGTGGTGGCGCCGGCCAATGCCTCGCGGCGCCCGGTGCTGCCGCGCTCGCTGATCTGGAAGTACCGGTCGAGGAAGCCCTTGGCCTCCATGGAGGTGACGGCGTCGATGGCCTTGGCCTCGATCGCGTCGGTGCCAGGGGCGGTGGCACGGCCGGGGAACGGCTGTTCAAGCATGGCGGAGTGTCTCCTTTGTGGTGCGCTGGGGCGGCGGCTACGTCGCTCATACCCAGGCTGTCTCGCTTTTTCGTTGTCGTTGCCGAGGCCGTCATGCGGGCCGCTGCGCACAAGGTCTGTGTCGCATTCGGCACTGCATGCAGCCCGGTACGCCGCTGTCGGCCGCTTGCTCGCCACTCCGTGCTGGCGCTGCCGGTCCGACATGGCGCAAGACTAAGGGAGGGGCAGCATTCGTTCATAACGGCGGGAACATGGCTGACATTGGGAATTGAATATGAGTGGCCGGTTGCGCTCGCGGCAGGCGGGGCGTTCGGAAAAGCGCGGATTGTGGCTGGACGCGGGCAGGAAGGCAACTACCAAAGCGGCGATTGTGCGAATGCCGCCCAAATTGTCATGACTGCCGGGACATTGGGTAAGGGGTGGGGCGGCGGGCCCGGCAGCTAGACGCATTCGCCTCTTCGCCCCTACACTGCATGGCCACTCCGGCACATCGAGCGCCTCCACCTAGCCAAGCCATGCACGCCATGCAAGTGACCTTCCGTTGCGATCCGCTGCTGCAGGACTACCTCCCGCGCCCGCAGCCTGCCCAGCAGGCGCTGCCGGAGTGGGTGCGGGCGATGCGTCCCAAGGCGTTCTCGCCCCTGCACGGCCGCGACATCCGCACCATCAAGCAATGCCCGCCGTTCATCGACGCCATGACCCACGGCTTTGTGATTCTGCTGCCATGTGACGTGCGCGTGGAGCGTGGCGTGTTCTCCTGGGATTGGGACTTGCCCGAGCCGGGCATCGACGGCCATCCGCGCGCGCCGCTGAGCTTTCACGTGCCCGAGCAACTGGGCGGCACGCCACTGCACTCGGAGGCCGTCGCCCTGAAATTCAACAGCTTCTGGACCATCGAGCTGCCGCCCGGGTGGTCGCTGCTGGCGATGCATCCGGCCAACCGCTGGGATCTGCCGTTCCGCACGCTGAGCGGCCTGGTCGATGCGGACCGCTTCCATGACGTGGGCATCAATTTCCCGGCGCTATGGACCGACACGGGGTTCGACGGTGTCCTGCCCAAAGGCACGCCGGTCGCGCAGTGCTGCCCGGTGCCGCGCGCGGAGCTTGAACTGTCCTTCGGCACGATCGACGCAGAGGGCGCCGGGCGCTACGAGAAGCTGGCGGCGGAGGTACTGACCACGCCCGGCGTGTACCGCAAGCGCTTTCGCGCGCCGCGCGAGCGGGGCGGTCAGTCCTGAGTGCTGCCCGGGTTGCCCGAGCCGCCGAGGCTGGTTAGCAAGGCACGCAAGGCGCCCAGGTTGGCCCATAGCCGGCCGTGCGGTCCCGAGCACAGCGCCTGCGCAATGCGCCCGAAGGTCTCCGGCGCAACGCGGTAGGCGTGGGCATAGGCGGCCAGGGCCGCATCGGGCTGGCCGTCTTCCTGCAGCACGATGCCAAGGTTGACCGCCGCCGGCGCAGCGTCCGGCTGGCAGGCCAGGGCGCTGCGCAAGGCGGCCTGCGCACCGCGCAGGTCACGCCGGTCCTGCCGCACCAGCCCAAGCTGGATCCAGCCGTCGTAGTCCTGCGGATGCGCGCCGACGAGGGCTTCCAGCGTGGCTTGCGCGGCGCCCAGTTCGCCGAGTTCCTGCTGCGCGATGGCCAGGTTCAGGCGCGCCTCCCGGCTGTGCGGCTCCAGCGCCACGGCACTGGCAAAGGCGCCGGCGGCCTCGGCCTTGCGCCCGAGCGCATGCAGCACTTTGCCCCGCTGGAAATGCGCGCGCGCGATATTGCCCTCCAGCGCCAGGGCGCGGTCCAGCGCCGCCAGCGCGGCTTGCAGCTCGCCGCCTTTGCGCATCGCTTCCGCCAGTTCGAGCCACGCCGGCGCAAAACCCGGCGCCCGCTGGATCAGCAGGCCCAGTTCCGCCACGGCATCAGCCGTCCCGCTCTGCAACCGGGCGAGGCAGGCGAGATAGCTAGGCTCCAGGGCATTGCCACTGAGCGCGCAGGCGCGCAGCAGGGGCGGCAGCGCCTCTGCCGGCGCGCCATCGGCCAGCGCCGCCCGGCCGGCGATCAGTAGCGAGGGCAGATGATCCGGCCGCAGCGAGAGTCCCTGCGCGATGTGCCGCCGCGCCAGCGTGGCCTCGCCACGCTGCAAAGCAATCTGCGCGCTCAGCTGGCACACGGCGGGATGCGCCGGGTAGCGGCCGATGAGCGCGGCCGCATAGCTGGCAGCGGCATCGATGTTGCCCTGGTTCAGATACGTGATGGCCGCCGTCAGCCCGGCCTCCAGCGCAATGGTCAACTCAACTGCCAGCGCGGCTTCGGGCGCGCTCGGGTCCGTACTCGGCTTGGTCATGGCAAGCGGCGTGGTTGCGGTGGCGCAAGCTTAACCGGTCTTGCCGGCACGCGGCGTGCTTACGCCTGGCTCATTCGCCGCTATCCAACGTCATCCAGCGCCAGTCAATGTCGGCATGCAAGTCAAATGCCATCGATATTTCTTAAAGAATGGGCAGAAAATTCTTAAAAAATAGGAAATCAAGTCTTAAAGAATGAGAAATCAACTCAAGTTAGGACTTGTCCGATAGACACCCCTTGAATTAGTGCGCTAGCCTGTTTCGCGAAACGGCACTGGCATACGTGCCCGTGCCGATCAACGAGAAACCGGACTTCACCGCCGCCATGCGAACCCTCAATGATGTTCTGCAGCATCCGAGTGCCAGGCTGACCCAGCATCTCGGGCTCGCGATCGCTACGCTCGCCTCACCGCTGGATGTTCTGGAATTCCGTATCGAGGAAGGGTTCAACGAAACCTACGTGGCGGACATTACCGTCACGTCGATCGACAAGACGATCGACGGCGCAGCCTGCGTGGGGCGCCGGTCGACCTTCACGATCGACGAGCGCGCCGCGATCCCATCGTTGCCGGACCTGGTCGACCCGGTCATCAATCCCGCCCGCACGGTCAATGGCGTGGTGACGCAATGGGAGCGTGTCAGCACGAGCCGTGACGAGGCAACCTACAGGCTGCGCATCGAGCCACGTGTTGCGCTGTTCAGGCAGGTGTACGACTCGGGAATTTTCCTGGAAAAGACAGTGAAGGACATGATCGCCGAGTCGATCATCGACCGCCACCTGATCGAGTCATTCGACGTCGAGTTCAAGCTGGAAGGCGTCGAGGAGCGCTTCGAGCAGGCGCTCATGTATGAGGAAACCGTCTGGGATTTTGTGGCGCGCCATTGCCGGCGCGCTGGCATCTTCTTCTACTTCAAGCAGGGCCGCAAGGCAGACGGGCCACAGCGCGACACAATCGTGTTCGGCAACTCGCCGCGCGGCTACGTGCGCGCGCTTGAGGTGCCGCTGATGCCGGTTTCGGGCCTCTCTGGCAACTGGCATGAGGCGGTGCTGTCGATCAGCTCGGTCCGCAAACTGGTGCCGGCCATGGTCGAGTTGCGGGAGCACAACTACCGTACGCCAGCCGATCCGCTGAAGGCCGAGTCGTACGTCGCACGCGACGACCCCTCCGTGTACGGCAGCGTGAACCGCAGCACCGAGCACCATCACACGGCAGAAGTCGGGCAGATGCTGGCCGACGCCAGACGCGACGAACTGATCGCCCGGCAGACCACGTTCAAGGGCAGGAGCAACGTGATCGGCATGATGCCTGGCATGGTGGTGCGCCTGACCAACCACAAGATGCCCGAGGCCGAACACGGCGTCGTGATCACCAAGCTTGTCACGACAGGCAGTCGCAGCCAGCCGGTCATCAACGCCTTCGAGGCGACGCCCTCGCATCTGACGTATCGCCCCGAGTACATCCCCGAGCGGGACTGGCGCTGGATCAGCGGCACGCTGACCGCCACCGTCGAGTCGGGCGACGACGGCCCCTACGCGTGGCTGGACGAAGCCGGCCGCTACCGGGTATTGCCCCATTTCCAGCGCCGCACGGGCAAGCGGGGCGTGAACACCATGCCGCTGCGTCTCCTGCGCCCCAGTGCCTCGTACCAGGGGGGCTTCCATTCGCCGCTGCTGCCCGGCACGGAGGTCCGGCTCGAAGGCACCAACGGGGACGTGGACCGCATGTATATCGCCGGGGCGTTGCATGACTATGCGCACCCGGACCTTGTGCATGGCAGCGCTGGCTGGCACAGCCGCGCGATATGGCGCTCGCCGCTCCAAGGCGCAAAGATCCGCTTCGAGGATCTGAAGGGCCGCGAAGGCGCGAAGGTCGCGACGGTCCATATGAAGTCGTCGGTCAGCCTCGGCTATCTGGTCGACAGCCAGAAACAGAAGCGCGGCGAGGGCTTCGAGATCAACACGCAGGGCTGGGGCACCGTGCACGGGGCGAAGGGCCTGATGCTGTCAGCCGACGGCTTGTCGAGCCCGAATGCCCCGCAGCTTGAGATGCAGGCGGCGCTCCAGGAGCTTCAGTCGGCCCTGAGCCGCGTGACCGCGCTGGTCGACACCACCACGCAGGCGAAGGCAGTGCCCGCCGACAAGGCGACCCAGGCGAGCCTGAAAGACGCGCTGGACCAACTCAAGAGCGCAGGGCTGATCGCCAGCGCACCAGGCGGCATCGCGCTGGTGACGCCACAGTCAATCCAGCAGGCCGCCAGCGCAAACGTGATGGTGAGCGCCGGCCGGCACGTTGACGTAAGCGCGGTAAAGCGCTTCACGCTGGCCGCTGGCGACCTGATCTCGCTGTGCGCGCACAAGCTCGGGCTGAAGATCTTCGCGGCGAAGGGCAAGGTCGAGATTCAGGCACAGAGCGACGCGATGGACCTGTTTGCCGACAAGCAACTGCGGGTGGCAAGCGCTAGCGCCGACGTGTTGGTTACAGGGCGCACGAAGACTGTCATGGCGAGCGGCGGCGCCGCGCTTACGATCGAGAACGGCAATGTCGTGTTCCACTGTCCGGGCGATTTCAAGATCAAGGCCGCCTCCTTTACCTTCGAGGGGCCTGCGAATTTTGAAAACGCGCTGCCCCATTTGCCGCAAAGCGAATTGAAGGTTTCCAACACCTACAACATGTCGCGCTAAGACGATGATTATCAGCCCTCCCTTTCTTCCCGTTGCCGGCACCGCGTCAAACAACCCCGAACTAACCGACCCGATGATGAGCGTGGTGGATACCTTCGAGCTCGCTCACGGTATCTATCCGATCGCCTTCGACCGCCGCTGGCACACCGGCGTGCATCTATATCCCGATACCGGGAACGAAAAAGTACGGGCGATTGCCGATGGCGAAGTCGTGGCATATCGGGTGTGCCAGCACGCAACCGATGGCGGCAAGGGCGCGCTCGATAGCAACGCGGGCTTCGTCCTGCTCAAGCATACGACGGAGACGGGTGACGGCCGCACGCTGACGTTTTACTCCCTATACATGCATTTGCTGGAATTGAGCGGATACAACGATGTTGGCGTAAACGCGAGCGTGTTGCCGGAGTTTCTGCGCATGCCATCGCCCGGCGGGAGCCAGACTCCGCCCGTGGCGCCGCCGGCGCAAGCGGGCGGTGGCAAAAAGGTATACCGGAAAGACGTGCTCGGGTTGCCGGGACGTTGTCACGAGCAGCGGCATATCCACTTCGAGATCTTTATGCTGCCCGATGACTTCAATCGTTACTTCGCCGCGACGCAACTGGGGAGCAGGCAACCCCATACGCCCACGGGGCCGGACTACTGGGGGCATAGCCACTACATTGTTCCGGCGCACCAACCGTTCTGGACGCAGCCGCCGGGAACGGTCAACGGAAAATTGCAGGGCGTTGCTTTCGCCGCGTTGCAAGGCGGTCAAAACGAGCAACCTTTGCACATCGAATCGTATTTTCACCGGGGTAACAAGTACACGAGCGTGTGGAGTGTCGCCGAAGACGGTTCGCGAACCCAGCTCCTGAAGGACAAGAAAGAGTCTGAGTACGAATACAACCTGTACGACCGGGCAACGAAACTCTATGTGGCGTGCCCGAGCGATGGGTATGAATTGCTGCGCTTTGGCCGGATCCTGTCAGCTTCGCCCACGCTCCCGGCCGGCACGGCAAGAACAACGTGGATACGGGCAGCGTTCGCTGTGGGCAAAGAAGGCTATATCGATCTCAACAACGACGCGATCGTGAAGCTGTCGGATGCGGATTTTCCATTCCTCGCGAACTGGCAGAAGATCGACGAAGGCAGTAGCCCGTTTGCAAGTGACGGGCTGTGCGACATTGATCGATTGCAAGCCATTCTAGGCGCGGCAAAGGAGAGTCAGACGCAGCAGGAGCAAGGCGAGCGCGAGGCGTATCAAAAAGGAAGAAGCGCTCGCCCGGTACGTCAGGAACACGGAAGGCGTGCGTGATCTGCTCAAGGGGTTTGTGTGTCAGGCGCCGAGCGAGTGGGACGGAACAAATAATGAAGCGCGATACGGAAAGCTGCTCAGCCAGCAGGGTGAATTTTATTACGGTAATAGCGCTGGGTACGCGAAATATGTGGCCCTGTTGAAGCAGTTCCAGTTTTGGGATGCGGTAAATCTGCAATCCGGTACGAAACTTTGGTTTTTTCACCCGCTCCAGTTCATCCGGTATTTTAGGCGGTGCGCGTGGTTAAGTTTGCGGGAGCAGATTCAGTTGTTGCCTCGAAGATCGTTGCTGACCGCCGGTGGTCAAATACCGTGGGCTCGAAGCAAAGCGAGGTTTTTCGAAGGGGCAGATAGTGAAGGGGGGACCGCGCCGCGGGGCCTTGGCTTGGCACTCAATCACATGTTCCGAAAATATGGGTTCGATAGTAGCTTGCGCAAGGCTCATTTTCTCGGGCAAGCTTTCAAGGAAACAGCGGCTTTGAAATATACCGTCGAGAATGGTAATGCCACTTATTTCACAAAAATGTATGAGTGCTACACGGTGGCAGACGCGGCTTATGACTTTGACCATAAATATAATTGGCTAGTCACTCTCGATTTTCTGAAGGGTCGCGATCGTCAAACGTATATCGCCCAGCGCCCAGGCGAGATTCAAAATAAGGCTGCATCCCGTGGAAACGTGCAACCTGGTGATGGCCCCCGATTCTGTGGGCGCGGCCTAATTCACCTTACTTGGCGTAAAGGTTACCGGGATTATGGGGTTTTTCGTGCAAAGGATTTTACGACGGATCCTAACCCGCTTCTTCTTCAATCCGATGCGGACGTGGCAGCGGATTCAGGGGGGTATTTTTGGGCCATGACTATTATTAACCGGAAAGCGGACAAGGGTTCAAGCGACAATGATGTCCGCAACTGCCTCAATTTGGTCGGTGGTGCAGGCGGTTTGGCAGAACGTCAGCAGTTTTTCGGCTATGCCTATTTTATTCTTGGTGATGGAGTAAGTATGCCAACGGCAGGGGGGCTGTTGCGCCAAACGGAGGATGATCAATGATTCGGCGCATCATCGCAGCGACCGGGCTGCTCCTATACTCGATGGTCTATGCGCAATCCGCCGCCGATGCGGCTCGTCTCGGCAGCATCGGAACCAATCGCAGTTCCCCTAGAGTGGAGGAGCAATGTGGCATGTCATTGCATACCCCAGTTTTGAAAAGCGTCTCTGATCAAACGATTGGGTTCGGCTGCGTCGGTTCATATAAAAAAGGTGACTACGCCGTCATGGAAATGGATTTTCAATACGATCCGAACTTCAACCCTCGTGGGGGCGATAGCGTTGCCTTCATCGTCGAAGAGATCGGAATCGAAAGAAAGCTGACTGCTAAAGGCCACAGCGTATTCCGATTGAAACCCGGAGATAGCCTGCCGACGCTGGTGATGAGTTCAGCCTACCAAACATCAAACTGCAGTGACCCGGTAATAAAAACCGAGGTGAGGCCGATCCAGGGCAGTAACTGGCATGGCTGGATCGCGGAGGAAACCTTCGCCAAAGCACGTGGACGTTGCAAGCCAGAGAAGGAGTACACATCAGGCTATCGCTGCGTTCATGTCATGGTTGGCAACGACAAGATGACGGCCCAATTAGATGCCGTGTGTCTGCTACGCAAGCGCGAACTTAGCCTGGAAACTGGATTCAGTTACGACCTGTTTATGGAGATGCTTGGGACGCTCCGTTTCATGGAGGAGTAACTTTAAAGTCGGGCGAATGATTGCCAGTGATTTCGCTGGATGACAGTTAGGTTTATCTGCGTTTTGTATCTGAGGATCTAATGAATATGCCAACGTTGTTGATGTTGAATGTGGAAAATTGAATAGAATTGATCGTACGTCGTGCGAGATGTTATTCAGATTTCAGTGATTTTTATGAGATCCTATATTCGCATCGATGATGACTTATTGGGCAGAAAGAGTATCGTTTGATGAAGATATTGACTCGACAGCGTTAGCCAGTGCGATCAGAAATGTCACGCTTTGTGTGAATGCGCAGACAGTTGGCTTTGACGAACGACTAAGGCTCACAAGACACGCGTATTCGTATCTTTCCGATATAGTCGATGGATTTTCAGTTGACTTCAAGCTGATAATGGATTGATTGATGAAATTATTCTATTTGGCCGTGCTTGCGCTGATGTGTGCGGTTTCATCCTCCACCGCATTTTCGGAATCGAGGTGTAATTTTGAGTTGCCTGAGAGCAGGGAATTTAAATTTAAGATGATTTCTGATTGCTATTATGAAATAGAAAACCACACTAATTATGGTGGGGATAATTATCTCTCCCTTGATGATAGGCATGGCATTGATTCCGTGATATCAGATGCTGACAGATTATACTTGGATGATGGGAGGTACTATTTTTCATACGAAGAAATCGATGGCCAGAATTTTACTCGACACCAGATAGAAAATTATCCGGCTCGGCACGTATTTGTCAGTGGAATGGAGAGGTATATAGGTGAGTGGGTCGGATTTATGCAGATGCTGCCTAAATACAAGAGGAATGACGGCTATTCACTGACCGCAAAATGCGTATCAATTGCGCTGGGCGATAAAAAAAATGTCCTGACAACAAAATTTTGCGCTCCAAATACATCTTCGGGGAATAATTTTATTAAAAAATATGAGGCTCTAATTTTGAAAGCTAGGCTTGCCAAACAAGTAGGTCAGTAGAGAGTGATGACGTACAACCCATTGTGTTATGCACATCTTTTGCCCAATTTCCGAGCACCATCCTTAGGAGGCGCATTGACAGAAGGGCTTCCGGGCTGCGGTGGCCGCACAGAGTGGTGCCCGGGCGGCGTCGCTAGCCGCGCGCGCGGTCCTTGGTTCTGGTTTGGCGCGGCGGGCTCGCCCAACGGCTTGCTCCTTCTCGCACTTGGCATTGCACGTGCCGGATACGAGCAATCACAGCTACCGCTGTGTTTACGTCATGGTTGGCAACGAAAAAATGACGGCCCAATTAGGAGGTGTGTGTCTGCTACGCAAGCGCGAGCTTAGCCTGGAAAGTGGCTTCAGTTACGACCTGTTTATGGAAATGCTTGGGACGCTCCGTTTTATGGAGGAGTAACAGTGAAAGGCGGGCATATACGGAGTTTATGCTGACGATGTTTGGAAATACCTATGGGAAGGCAATTTTTACTCCTGGTCGCCCCAGCATTCGGCTCAGCATGACAACACGAATTGATGACCATGCGCATGATCGATAGATTGCTCCTCGTTCCGTTGGTTTTGGCCTCCTGTTGCGTTTTTGCGGAAGATTCGACAATCGCATTCGCGCCGACTCCCGCTACGAGGGCCGTCTTGAGAGTCGACGGTCATTCAGTAACCTTCGA
This sequence comes from Cupriavidus sp. UME77, assembly GCF_014170355.1. Lineage (NCBI taxonomy): Bacteria > Pseudomonadati > Pseudomonadota > Betaproteobacteria > Burkholderiales > Burkholderiaceae > Cupriavidus > Cupriavidus sp. UME77. The sequence continues at coordinate 36,718 of NZ_LZZU01000013.1, read as the reverse complement.
TATTGTGGACCTTGAGAAAGGGGTTCATCGTGGAATAATTGACCTCGAAACGGAAAACCCCATTCATATCGCCATTGATGATTATAGCTTCGATGGTCGGAATGGGTTTTCCATTTGGTCTGTCGATGAGGGATGGGTGTTTATACAACTCATAGGGTTTTTCTTTATTCAATTGGTCAATCTACGTTTGTGGAAGCGTACCCGGCGTGTGGGGGTCAGTTTATCAACCTGAAGGTTGATAAAAAGAGGAGTCGGATTATTAGTATGTACTATGAAGAAAATATCCCAAGACTGTGTATGATGCGTCTGCCGGAAGTCGGAAACCAAATGCCATGATGGGGTTTTCATCAAGGCAGATAAATGATCTGAGGCGGGCAATGCGAAACCGTATTCGAAGGGGCGAAAAACGGGGAAGTGGCGATGAGAAGTCGATAGCCGACTCAGGCGTGTTTGGGCGACGGGGCTCGCGTGGCAGGGCGACGATCGCCATGGGCAACGTGTCGCTGCCGGGTAAGGATGGCAAGCTGATTGCGATACGTTTTCGACGCGTCGCTATTTTGTTTTTGATGTGGATGCGTGGGCTTTCTTGTGCTGAATCGACCACAGATAGGGGTTTCAGTATCGAGATAAATTCTGAGCCGGAGATTGTTATAAAAGGGTTCGGATATCGGAATCGTTGCTTGGTCGAAAAAAAGCCGCTTGGTATAAGGCTGAGTTCTGACCGGGAATTGGTGATTGTGTCGGGGACTTCATATATTCCAGTGGATAAATTGATGCGATGTGAGCCTGAGGTGGTCGTTCACGCAAAGAAGGCGGCTCCCCATGTCGGATTTTTATCAGACGTAAATCTGCGGGCTGGTATTTATGCATCTCTTGTTCCCGTTTCCTTGAATCCGATGAGTTTCCTGGCGGTTGTTGCGAAAATCGGTAGCGATAAAAATATCGTTAGTTTGCCTGGGTTTTATATGGCGGGCATGCGTTCGTCAAGAATGCGGAGAGAGGCATCTCCAAATGTTTTGCCAGTGATTTCGCTCGACGGACGTTACGTTTCTCTGAGTTTGCATAGTTGTGGATCTAATGAATACGTCGACGTTGTTGAAATTAGATCGCGTAAATGGACTCGGATTGAACGCGCATCGTGCGAGAAGCTATTCAACTTTCAGTGATTCCTATGAAATCCCCTATTCGTGTCGGTGATGCGTTGGAAAACGGCGGTTCCGTAACGACCGCCTCATCGGAAATGATGTTCATGGGCCGGCTTCTGGCGTGCCTCGGTGACGAGGCACTCTGTGCGCGGCATGGGAGGACGACGATTGCCGAGGGCAACGTCTCGTTTCCCGGCAAGGGCGGCAGGCCGATGGCGATGCACCATCACCGCTGCGCGTGCGGCTGCCGGCTGCTTTCGTCGCTGCAGAACGTGAATATCGCCTGACGATGGCGGTCGATCTGGCAGCGGTGGGCTTGCCGAGCGCCTACCCCGCGAACAAGCCGCGCCTTGTGCCGTGGCTTATCGGCTGGGTGCTGTGCTGCGGGATTGGTGGCGCGGCAGCGCTGTTGCTGTGGCCGGCGGGCACGCCCGCGCGCGGCCCGTGGTTCTGGTTCAGCGTGGTGGGCCTGCCCAATGGCTTGTTTCTTTTCGCGCTTGGCATTGCGCGTGCTGGATACGAAGCGATCTGGTTCCGGGCGCATTACCGGAACATGCACCGGCGTCAATGGCTGAGTCACCGCGTGCGCTATGCGCAGCAGCCATTGCAGGTACTCGGTATTGGGTATTGCCTGCCGCTCAAGAGCGAGCCGCTTTCGGCGGCCCTGGCCGGGACGATGACCTTGATGGAGGCGCAGTCGCCCCGCACTGGTTCCGGAACGATCGTGCATAGCCGGTTTGCAGATGACGATCCGCTGTTTGCGGAGCCGAACGAAGAGGAGCCGGTGCCGTTGACGGATGAAGACATGGCGGACGTTGCCGGACGGCGGCTGAGCGTTGCGCCCGCGCCCACGCGTGAGCAAATTCCGCCCGTCGTGCGGATGCTTGCCCAGACTCTCGACACGCTCGGCCCAAGCCTGCATGCGTTGTCGCAGTATGGCGCGACTTATGCGCCCGCCGTGCGGGTGCTCGCGTCCGCCGAGTGCGCCGATATTCGTGTGCAACAGGTCCGCCACGCCCTGCGGATTGCCGGATTGCCTGCGCTTGAATGCATAGCGGTGCCGGCCGGCAATGGCCTGCTCGTAGCCGACGCGTGGCTCGACGCTGGCGAGAAGCGGCCGCTGCTGGTGATTGCCGCGCAGTGGCACGATGCGCCGCCCGCTGGCAGTACCGAAGGCGGCGTCGCCGTACTGCTCGGTCCTGGTGTGTTTCTGCTACCTGAGCCGGTCAAGGTCATGGCAACCCTGCACCGGCCCGTTGCAGGCGAGCTGGATGCGCTCGCTGATGTGCTGGCGAACGCCGTGATGTGGGGCAACGCCGAAGCCCCGGCCGTCCATCCCGCCTGGATCAGCGGGCTGGACGCCGCGAACGATACGGCTCTGCTGTCTGCACTCGGCAGCGCTTCGCTGAGTGGCGTCACCAAGCTGGAAACGCAGCGACGGCCCGATAGCCTCATCGGTCACGCGGGCGCGGCAGGCGGCTGGCTGTCGATTGCCGCCGCCGTTGAGTCGGGGACTGCCGGCCCGCACCTGATCCTTCACACGCCCGAGCACACGCAAACCGCGCAGGCCGCCATCCTTTACGTGAGTCCCAGAACTGACCCAACGGACCCCACAACGGACCCCACAACGGACCCCACTTCGCCGTATGACGAATCCAACGAATAACCTCAAGGCACTGGCACCGCGCGACGACTCCTCTGGTGCTTCCGGCTCGCTCGCCACCTGGGGGCTGGTGGTGGCCGCCGTCGCGTTGGCCGCACTTGCGCTCGGTCTGGTCTGGCTCAAGGGCGATCAGTTCAATGTGCCGACGCTGGACGCCAAAAAGACGGCCTCGATCTGGATTCTCGCCGTACTGGCTGGGGTCTTGATCCTGCATCCCGTCGCACTGGGACTTGGCGCATACAGCGTGGCAGGCCGGCTTTTTCGCCGGGAGACCGGCAGCCAGCAGGAGGCCATCAAGGGCACCTCCGCGCTCAAACGTGATGCGCGCCTGCAGTACCTGTGCGAAGACCTGCGTGCCTCGCACGGCTGGTTCTGGCGCTACCGGCTGCCGTGGCTGCTGGTGAGCGGCAGCGATACGCTGGTCGACACCGTAGCCCCCGGCCTCAAGCAGGCGGGTGTGATGCATATCGCCGATGCCATTCTCGTGCACGCGGCGCCCGACGGCATGGATGCGGGGCTGTGGCGCAAACAGGTCAGGCAGTTGAGACGCAGGCGTCCGGTCGACGCCGTGGTGCAGGTGGCGCGCACGGGTGAGGCCATCCGGCCCGACGCCGAGCTTGCGCGCACGCTCTCGACCATCGCAACCGACTTCGGCTGGGCCGCGCCCGTGACGTTCCTGCATCCGGTGCCGACGACCGGCCGCCAACCCGAGACGTTCCAGGCCATCGGCGCCTTCCTGACGGGTTCATGCCACCGTCGTGCTCCGGGGCCTGCCAATGCACTGAACGACCAGCTTACGATGCTTGAACAGCACACGGGGACGATTGGCGTGCCACTGTGCTACGAGTCGACGCGCATGCCGTACCTCGCGCAGGTATCGCGGTACATTGGCGGGCAACGCGAGCGGATCGTGGCCAGTTGGGATGCGTTGATGGCCTCGAAGTGGCTTCGCGCGCCACTGCAAGGCGTGATGTTCGCGCCGGTGTTTGCCGCGAGCCAGCCGGTTGCGGTACCGGTTCTGACGCCAGCTATGGCCGCTTCGGCCGCCTCGGCTGAAGCGGCCCGGCCTGGCATCCCAAGCATGGCGCTGCGCGAACAGCCAGCCTCGCTACGGCCCACGTGGCAGGAGATTGGTCGCAGCCTGCGCCGGCATCGCGGCAGGCGCATCGGCTTTTACTGGCCGAAGGCGCTCGCCGCGCTTGTCACCGTGGCAGCGATCGGCTGGTGCGTGGCGATGACAATCTCGTTTGCCGGCAACCTGCAAGGCATCCGGCAGGCGCGGGCGAGCGCCGAGGCAGCCGACGCAACCGTCGCGGCCGCGCCTGGCAGCCCGGCAGCCCTGCGCGCGCAGCTCGCACTGCAGCAGCGCATCGAGATGCTGGAGTACCGGCAGCAACATGGCGCGCCGTGGCATCTGCGTGCGGGCCTGAACCGCAACGACACGATTCTCGATGACCTGTGGCAGTCGTATCGGACGGTCGCCGAGCGCAACCTGCAGCGCCCGGTCGTGCAGACCCTCCGGGCCACGCTCACCGATCTCGCGCAGACGCGCGCCGATGCGTTGCAGAGCCACGACGCGCAGCGGCGCGGCTATGACGCGCTCAAGGGGTACCTGATGCTGGCGGAACCGCGCCGCACCGATCCCGCGTTCCTGACCGGGCTGATTGTCTCTGCGTGGCCCGCACCGGCTATGATGCCGGCCGGCGAGTGGCTGGACACGTCGCAGCGGCTCGCCAGCTTCTACGCAGCCCACCTGAAGGCACACCCGGAATGGCGCATCAACGCGTCCGACACCGTCGTGGCCGAGGCGCGCAACACGCTCGTCAACCAGATCGGGCTCGCGAACGCCGACGACACGGTCTACCAGAACGTGCTAGAAGACGCGAGGGGCAAGTACGCCGATGGATCGCTCGCGACGCTGCTCGATGGCGCAGACGCGCGTGGGCTCTTCACCACGACGCGGACGGTGCCGGGCGTCTTCACGCGCGCGGCGTGGGACGGCATGATCGCCGAGTCGATCGACAAGGCCGCTCGCGAACGGCGCGTGCATGGCGACTGGGTGCTGGCGAACGGGGGGGCGGCACAGTCGGTGGACGCGGCCGTCGTGCAGGGGGCCGTGACGACGACGAGCGCAAGCCAGGAACAACATGCCACCGACGATCTCAAGGCGCGGCTGACTGCGCGCTATTTCGCGGAATACACGGGCGCATGGCAGGGCATGCTCAACAGCATCCAGTGGCAGCCGGCGGCGAACCTGAACGATGCGATCGACCAGCTCACCCGGCTGACGGACGCGCAGACGTCACCGCTGATCGCGCTGATGCGGTCCGTGCAGTATCAGGCACAGGCGGGCCGCCCGCCGCAGGCGCTGGCCGACACACTGGTGCGCAAGGCGCAAAGCCTGATCGGCAGCGACGATAAGGCCCAGGCCGCCGCCGTCCATCCTCTGGACAAGCCATTTGGGCCGCTGCTCGCGCTGATGGGCGACGGTGGCGGCAGTACTAGCACTGGCAGCGGCGCGGGTCACGGCGGGAATGCCGCCGGTGCCACCACGACGCTGAACGGGGTGAGCCTCGCGCGCTACCTGACGGTCGCCACCACGATGCGCCTGAAGCTCCAGCAGGTGGCGGCGAGTCCCGATGCGCAGGCGATGGCCCGCTCGCTCGCGCAGGCCGTGTTCCAGGGGAAGCTCTCGGAACTGGCACAGGCAAAGGATGACGCAGCGCTCACCGCCGCCAGCCTGGGCACGCAGTGGTCTGGCTTTGGCGACGCGCTGTTTGCGCGACCGCTCGACACGGCCTGGCAGACGATCCTGCAGCCGGCCGCCGCGAGCCTGAACGAGGCGTGGCGCGTGAGCGTCGCTGCACCGTTTGCGACCACCTTCAGTGGCCGCTATCCGTTCTTCGATACAAATGCCGATGCGTCGTTCGCCGAACTGGGGCGCTACGTGCGGTTCGACACGGGACTGGTCGCGCGCTTCATCACGACACAACTGGCCGGCGTACTCAAGCCGCAGGGCGACCTGTGGGTGCCCAATGAACTGGCGCCGCAGGCGTTGCAGTTCGATCCCGCGTTCCTCGCCGCGATCCGGCAGCTCTCCACGCTGGGTGCCCAGATGTACGTGCAGGGCGATGCGGGATACCGCTTCGAGATCATGGCATTGCCGACACCGAACGTCACGCGTTCGGCGCTGTCCGTTGACGGCAAGCAGATCGTCTACTTCAATCAGCGCGAAGCGTATACGCCGCTCGCGTGGCCCGGCAATGGCCTGAACGGCCACGCGGGCTTGACGTGGCAGTCGATCAATGCCGGCACGCGCCAGGCGTTCGAGTCGACCGGCGACTGGGCCTTCCTGCGCCTGCTGGCGAAGGCCGAGGTCCAGCCGCTCGACAGCACGCGCTATGCACTCACGTGGAAGGCGTTGGACAAAGATGCGGACGGCGAGCCGCTGCGCTACGTGCTGCGCACGCAGGTTGGCGCGGGTCCGCTGGATCTGCTCAAGCTGCGCGGCTTCAGGATGCCAGAGCGCGTCTTTATCGTCGGCAAGGCCGGGACGGCGCCGGTTCTGCCTCCTTTGCGACCGGAGATGACACCATGAGTGACGAGGACAATCCGCTGCTGAGATATTACGACGCGGAGATGCGCTATCTGGGCGAGGCGAGCAGGGAGTTCACCGCGGCGCAGCCCGATGCGGCGCGCCGGCTGGGCCTGACGCGCCTGGGTGAGCGCGAAGACAGCGTGGAACAGCTTTACCAGGGCTTTGCGTTCCTGATGGCGCGGATGCGCGCGAAGCTCGATGACGCGCTGCCGGAAATCACCGACCCGCTGATCGACAACCTGTGGCCGCACGCCGGGCGCACGATTCCGTCGCTGGCGATCCTCGAATGCGTGCCGCGCGCGGGCGGGGCACGCGTGCTCGGCACGCTCCCCGCGGGCACTCAAGTGCGCTCAAGCCCGGTCGGCCCCGAGGGCACCTTATGCGCGTACCGCACCACCCAGCCCGTGCGCCTGCTGCCGCTCGAGCTGGTGGAGGCGGCACCTGCGGTGCGCGCCGACGGCCGCAGGGTGATCCGCATCGCGTTCGAACTGCCGCATTTTGACCAGCGCCCGCTCGATGACCTGGCGCGCATCCGCTTGTACCTGCATGGCGACCGGCCGACCGCCTCGGCGTTATATGCGGCGTTGACGCGCCAGGTCGACGCGATTGCAGTGCGCATGGCGCGGATCCATGATGGGCGCCCGCAGCCACTGCCGCGCATGAGGTTCGAGGTGGCGGGCTTCGGCCCTGAGACACGGCTCTGGCCGTCTGACCACGAGCGGCGCAACCGGGAGCTGGATCGCGAGCAGACGATGCTCGAGTACTTCACGTTCCCCGAGAAATTCCATTTCGTGGACCTGTGCGGCTTCGATGCGGCGAGCGTGCCTCCGGGCGAAACACGTATCGAGTTCGAGGTCCTGCTCAACGGGCTGCTCAACGGGCTGCTCAACGGGCCGCTCGCTGGCGACGTCGCGTTTGGCACCAGCAACCTCCGGCTCTTCTGCACACCGGTGATCAACCTGTTCGAGCTCGATGCGCAGCCGCTGCAGCCCAACACGCACGATCGCGATTACCTGGTGCGCGCGCCGGACGCCGACGGCGCGCACATCGAACCCTACGATGCGCTGTCGGTTGCCGCCACCGACCTGAACAGTGCGGAGCAGCATGCCTACCGGCCCTTCAAGACATTCCAGCACCGCGGTGGCATGCTGCGGCACGAGGCGCCCGAACGTTTCTTCCATGCAACGCTGGGCTTTGGTGTGACCGGTGGCCGCCAGATGTGGATCACGCTGGGCGGCAACGTGTGGGACAAACTCGGGGACGCCCCCGGCAGCCCGCCCGATACGCACGTGAAAGTGCGCGTGCTGGCGAACAACGGCACGTTGCCGCGCACGGCGCTGCGCGAGTCGACGATCACCACGCTCGCATCGGGCGCGGGGGACGTCGGCAGCGTTCGCAATCTGACGCAGCCCACGCTGCCGCTCTATCCGCCGAGAGACAGGCAATACCCGTGGCAGGTCATGTCGCACTTCTCCGGTCACGAGTTCAACGCACTGGACACGGATGTGCTGCGCGGCGTGCTTGCCCTGTACGACTGGACCGGGCGGGACGACAACGCGAAGCGCATCGCGGCGATCCGGCGCGTCAGACTCGACCAGCGGGGCGTCCTGCGCAAAGGGGGCCTGCTGCGGGAGTTCGCCATTCACGTGGAGATTGATCCGGCGGGCTTCGCCGGACCTGGCGATGTGGTGCTGTTTGGGGACGTGCTGAGTCACTTCGTGGGGCGCTACGCCAGTCTTCACTATTCGGTGCGGCTCGTGCTGGTCGCGAACGGCAAGGAGACTGCGTATCCCGCCACCGAATTCACCGGATCGGGGTTCTGATGGCAGCGAAACACGCGACGTACGTGATGTACGTGACATTGCGCTGGGTGCAGCGATTTGCGGTCTGGCTGGGGCTGGCAGGGATGGTCATGGTGCTGGCTGGCTGCGGTGCCTGGCAGTCGGTCAAGGACACGACGGCGGCGGCGGCGAGCGCGGTTTTCGTCGCGAAGGTCAAGCAGATGAACCTCGTGATCGTGAGCCGCAGCGCACTGAATCAGGATGAGCGCGGCGTGTCGTTGCCGGTCGTGCTGCGTATCTACCAGTTGAAGGACGCCAAGGCGTTTGATACGGCCACCTATGCGCAACTGCTCGAAGGTGCCGGCGACCCGCTGAAAACGGATAGCCTCGGCCGCACGGAAGTGACGCTTGGCCCCGCCGCAACGGTCGGCCCGTCCGAGCCGATGGCTGATGATGCGCAATACGTCGGCGTCGTCGCGTTTTTCCGTGAGCAGTCGGGCGCCGAATGGCAACTGGTGATTCCGAAGGCGCGATGGAAGAAGGGCGATCCGGTAAAGCTCGCTGTCACGGACAACCGGCTCGAACTGGAGCCAACGCATTGAACGCCAAGAAGCGGATGCGAACCCTGGTATCAATCAGCGGTTCCAGTGCCGGGCATGCAGCATCGGCGGGCGCTGGTTGCCCGCCGCCCACGGACGTGCGGTAACATCTGGTCAAAGGCGGCGCCGCTGCCTCCGCTTCTCAACGCTGTTTTCCCGAGCCTCCCGCTTCGTGTCCGCCGAACCCTATTTCTACGAGCCCGCCAACGGGCATGGCCTGCCGCATGATCCCTTCAACGCCATCGTCGGGCCGCGCCCGATCGGCTGGATTTCCTCGCGCGCTGGCGATGGGATTGTCAATCTCGCGCCCTATAGCTTCTTCAACGCCTTCAACTACACGCCGCCCATCGTGGGTTTTTCCAGCATTGGCTACAAGGACAGCGTGCGCAATATCGAGCAGACCCGCGAGTTTTGCTGGAACCTGGCCACGCGGCCGCTGGCCGACGCCATGAATGCAAGCTGTGCGGCCGTGCCGCCAGAGGTCGACGAGTTCGAGCTGGCAGGGCTCACGCCGGTAGCGTCGCGCCTGGTCGCGGTGCCGCGGGTGGCGCAAAGCCCGGTCTCGTTCGAATGCAAGCTCACCCAGTTGATCCAGCTCGAGGGCGTCGACGGCCATAAGGTGCCAACCTGGCTGGTGCTGGGCGAGGTGGTTGGCGTGCACGTGGACAAGGCACTGTTGAAGGACGGCATCTATGACACTGCCGCGGCCCGGCCGATCCTGCGCGGCGGCGGGCCGGCCGACTACTTCGAAATCGGGCCCGAGGCGCTGTTCCGCATGCGGCGCCCGCGCTGAGCGCTTCCTCGGCGCTGATGGCGGATTCCAGGCCGGCTGATTGCCGGCTTTTTCACGCCTGCAGATTCGCCTTGACAGACAGACCTGTCTACTAAAATAATGTAGACAGGTCTGTATCATTTTGAGTTTTGCCGAATGTGATGCGGGCCGCCTTTTTCAATTCACTGCTGTCGCAGCCAGGAGAAGTCGATGTCGTCCAGCCCCGAAATACGTCCGCCCGTGCCCCCGTTCACCCGTGCAACCGCCATCCAGAAAGTACGCGGCGCCGAAGACGGCTGGAACAGCCGCGACCCCGAGCGTGTGGCGCTCGCCTACACCGTCGACAGCGCGTGGCGCAACCGCGCGGAGTTCGTGAACGGGCGCGAGGCCATCGTCGGCTTTCTGGCGCGAAAGTGGCAGAAGGAGCTGGACTACCGCCTGATCAAGGAACTGTGGGCTTTCGACGGCAACCGCATCGCGGTACGGTTCGCGTACGAGTGGCATGACGATTCGGGCAACTGGTATCGCTCCTACGGCAACGAGAACTGGGAGTTCAACGAAGCTGGCCTGATGCAGCGGCGCTTTGCGTGCATCAACGATGCACCGATCAAGGCGTCCGAGCGCAAATTCTTCTGGCCCCTGGGGCGCCGGCCGGACGACCATGCCAGCCTGAGCGATCTCGGCCTTTAAAGGCCATTTCAAAAAGACAAAAAGACGCTGGCGTCGTTGCGCGGCCTTGGCGGATCCACTTGTACGGTCTGCGGCCGCGCGCCTGGCCTGAATCGCTTCGCTTCATGTTGAAACAATCAGCCTCTTAGTCCGCATGGCCCAATCGGGGATAATCGCCCCACTTTCGTGCCACTTTTCGCAGCAAGGAACACTTCAGCCATGGCCACGCCTTCCGCCCGCGAGCGCATCCTGGATACCGCCGCCCGCCTGTTCTACCAGGACGGGCTGCGCGCGACCGGCATCGACAAGATCATTGCCGAGTCCGGCGTGGCCAAGATGTCCCTGTACCGGCATTTCGCCTCAAAGAACGAGTTGATCGCGGCCTTCCTCGACCGGCGCCACGAAGGCTGGATGCGCTGGTTCGAGCAGGACGTGGAAGCGCGCTTTGCCGCCAGCCCCGGCCTGGAGGTTATCGCGCTCGCGCTGGCCGACTGGTTCTCCGACGAGGATTTTCGCGGCTGCGCGTTTATCAATGCGGTGGCGGAGGCGGGCGCCTCCGGCGAGGGCACTCAGGTGGCGCAATCCGTGGCGCACAAGGCGGAACTGGCGGCCTTGATCGGTTCGCTGGCCAGGCGCCTTGGCCTGCCGGAGCCCGATGCCATTGCCGAGGAGGCGATGCTTTGCGTGGAGGGCATGATCGTGCGGTACCAGATGACGGCCGATCCGGGCGTGGTCGATGCAGGACGGCGCTTGCTGCGCCGGTTGCAGCAAGTGCGTTGAAGGCTGGGGCGTAAAGCCCGTTTCGGGGCGGCAGTTACAGCGGCGCGGGCTGTGGCTGCGCTGCCTGCGCCGGCGGCGTTGACTGTGCTGGCGCGGCCGGCTTCTTGTCGCTCGTGCCGCTGTAGGCGAAATACTTGGCCTTGGCGCCCTTGGCCCAATACGCCAGGGTGAACTGCTTGCTGTCGCGCGCGTAGAGCATCTCGAGGCTGCCGTTGGCTGCTTCCCACTCGGCGTAGCCGTTCTCGGCACCGGGGTCGGTCTTGCGCTTGGACTCGTAGCGGGCGTCGAGCTTCTTGCTGACGTCATCCAGCGCGGACCGGTCGAACGTCAGTGTGACGAGCGCCACCGCGTCGCCCGCGTCGCAGTTCACGATCGCGCGGGTCAGGCCCGGCAGATTGAAGCGGTCAAGGTGCTTGAGCTCCACCGTGTCCCCGCCGGCCCACGGCGTGGTGCCTGTCTTGACGCGATTCGGGCCGGGTGTCATCCGCGCGCACTTGGTCTTGCCAAGCTCAAGGCCGAGGGGGGCCGCATCCTTGCCGGGCGGTTGCGCGTGGGCGGCGATCGACGCGAACAGGAGGGCGGCGAGGAGGGGGCGCTTCTTCATCATGGTTTTGGCGAGATTCGAGATCTCGAAACGAACATGAGCGCGATTTTAAGGCCTGCCGCCGCGAGGATAGGTATTTCCGCGGTTTGCCCCAGTGTGTTGAGCAAGCTTTGACGCCGCCACTGTTTGTGTTTTGGATGGCGCACAGCGCGTTCCGGGCGCGCGATTGGCGGCCGGAACGCGTAGCATGCAGCGGCGTTGACGCGTCATGCGCCGTAGTAGAAGGCGCTGCGCACGGCGTCGATCCGCGGTTGCAGGCTGGCCTGAGCCTGAGGCTGCGTTGGCATGCTTGCCGCGGCCCCCTTGGCTGCGGCGGCATCTTGCGCGGCCACCTTGGCTTCGGCTGCTTGAATGTCCCGGGGATAGGTCGCGTCGTCGCCGCGGCCCGGCTGGTAGCCGGCTTGCTCCAGCCGGATCAGGTCGGCGCGGACTTCGGCACGGGTGAGTGGCGCCTGCTCGCTTTGGGCGAAGGACAGAGCTGGGGCTGCCAGGGCGCAGGACAACAAGAGTGTGCGAACGATTGCTTTCATGGTGCGTTACCTCTTTCAGTTGGAAGGGCCCGGTGTCGCTGGGGCCACCGCGCTTTCATCGAGATGATGAAAGGCTGTAACCAGTATGGGTTTTGCGCGGTGACCTCGGCCTTACCATCTCATTACAATCCCGTCATGCACCGCTGATGCTGCCAATGCCGCTATGCCGCTATGCCGCTATGCCGCTATGGCGCCACGGCAGTCCGTTGCCAGCCGCCGCCCAGTGCCTTGACCAGCATCACACTCGCGATCAACTGGCGTCGGTGCACCAGTTCGGCGGCCCGTTCGCTGGCAAGCGCGGTGCTCTCCAGCACGCTGACATCCAGGTAGGCCACCGCGCCCTTGCGGTAGCGGTCCAGCCCCAGCGCCAGGGCGCGCTCGGAGGCCTCGGTGGCGGCTTGCTGGCTGCTGGCCTCTTCCTGCAGCGCATGCAGTGCGGCAAAGTTGTCTTCCACCTCCTGGAAGCCGCGCAGCACGCTTGCGCGATAGTCGGCGGCACTGGCGTCGAACTGGGCGCGCGCGCTGTCGGCCATCGCCTGGCGGCGGCCACCGTCGAACAGCGTGGCAGCCAGTGCTGGGCCGATCGCCCAGAAGCGGCTCGGCGCGGTCAGCCAACTGGCCAGGCTGGTGCTCTCCAGGCCGCCACCGACGGCGAGCAGCAGGCTCGGGAAAAACGCGGCGCGGGCTACGCCGATCTGCGCATTGGCGGCTGCCACGCGGCGTTCGGCGGCGGCAATGTCGGGGCGGCGCTCCAGGAGTTGCGAGGGCAAGGCGGCCGGCATGGCCGGCATGGCCGGCAGGGTGGGCAGCACGGAAGTATCAGCCAACGGCGGCAGCGAGAAGCGCGCCACGGGCTCGCCGATGAGCGTGGCGATGGCATGCTCCAGCTGCGTGCGGTTCAGGCGCAGGTCGGCTAGCTGCGCCCTGGTGCTTTCGAGCTGCGCCTTGGCTTGCGCCACGTCGCCTTCGGTGGCGATGCCGCCACGGTAGCGGTTGTCGGCCAGTTGCAGGACCGTGCCGTAGGCGTCGACGGTGCGCCTGAGCAGGTCGATCTCCCGGTCGGCCGAACGCAGGCCGAAGTAGTCGGCGGCCAGCTCCGCCTGCAGGCCGAGGCGCACCGCCGCCACGTCGTCCGCACTGGCCTGGGCGCGCGCCTCGGCTGCATCCACGCCATTGCCGATGCGTCCCCACAGGTCGGGTTCCCAGGAGGCGGTGAGCCCCAGCAGGTGGTCGGGCTCGGTCTTGCCGGCCAGCGAGCGGCCAACCACATTGGCCGAGGTATGGCTGCTGCTGGTGCTCAGCCCGGCGCTGACGGTGGGAAAGTAAGCCGCATGCGCGGCCCGGGCCTGGGCCCGCGCGTCTTCCAGGAGGGCCACGGCCTTGCGCAGCGTCTGGCTGGAAACGTCGATGCGGGCTTCGAGCGCGTTGAGCGGCGCGTCGGCATACACCTGCCACCAGTCCGGCGCGATGCCCGCCGGACCGCCCGGATGCGCGGCGCTGGCGCCGGCTTCCTTGTACGCGGCGGGCGTGTCGACAGTGGGTGGCTGGTAGGCCGGCGCGGTGGCGCAGCCTGCCAGCAGCGCTGCCAGCGCCAACGAGACGAGCGACGCCGCCAGGCGGCATGGCCGGGCTGCAGGCACGCGGGTTTGATGAGAACGCTTGGGAGTCTGCATGGCGGGCCTACTTAGCCTGGCTGGCCGTGGTTGCCGGCTGCGTGGCCGGCGTGGCAGATGCATTCGCCGCATCCGCCGCATCCGTCGCCACCCGGACCCGATCGCCCGCCAGCAGGCCGTCGCCGGGGTTGACCACCACCTGCTCCCCGCCCTGCAAGCCCTCCGTGATCTCCACATGCGAGCCAAAGTCCCGGCCCAGCGTCACCAGCCGGATCGCCAGCATGCCGTTCGCGCCCACCACAGCCACGCAGGTGCCTTGCGGGCGGAACATCAACGTGTTGGCCGGCAGGGTCAGGCCTGCCCTTGCTTGCGGCGCGCTGAGGTGGACCTCGGCGTAGGCGCCCGGCAGGATCCGTCCCCCCGCATTGTCCACGTCCAGCTCCACGCGCAGGCTGCGCGTGACGTTGTCGATGGCGCCGGCATTGCGCGCCACGGCAGCGGCAAAGCGCTGGCCGGGGAACTGCGGCAGTGTCAGCCATGCCTGCATCTGCGGGCCAACCATGCCGCTTGCATCCTGTGGCACCTGCACATACACACGCAGCCGCGTGCCAGCGGAGAGATGGAACAACTCCCGGCCGGGTCCGCCGGCGCTGCCGGCATCGATCAGCGCGCCGGTATCCACGTTGCGCGCGGTCACCACGCCGTCGAAGGGCGCGCGGATCTGCGTGTACGAGGCGAGTTGCGCCAGCCGGGCCGTGTTGGAGCGGGCAGAGGCCAGCGTGGCGGCCTTGGCCTGCATGTCGGCCACCTTCTGGTCGGTGTCCTGCTGCGCCACCGAGCGGGATTTGAGCAGATCTTGCCAGCGCTCGGCGGTGCTCTTGGCCAGGGCGTAGTTGGCCGCGGCGATGGCTTCGTCGGCGTGCGCTTGCCGCAACTGGTCGCTGACCTCGGGCGCGTCGATCTCTGCCAGCAACTGGCCTTGCTTGACCGGGGTGCCGATGTCGGCGTACCAACGGCGCAGGTAGCCGTTGACGCGCGCATAGACCGGTGCGTCCTGGAAGGCGCGCACGTCGCCCGGCAAGGTCAGCTCCTGCAGCGCTGGCGCGCTGGCAGGGCGCACCGTCGAGACGGTGGTGGCCAGGGCTTCGGCGGTGCGCGCGGCCAGCGTGGCATGGGCATGCAGCCTGGGCAGGATGCCGGCGGCCAGCGCGCCGCCAAGCACTGCCAGTACCAGCAAGCTGGCTCGCAGGCGGCGCGTGCGCGCGGGTGCCTCGCGTGGGGCGGCGGTGACGTCGCCGGATGGGGACATGGGGGGAGCAGGGAGAGTCATGCCGGGCCTTTCTGGTCGAGACCGAGAGCGGGATGCAAATCAGGGACAGGGCTGGGGGCCGGCGCACGAGCGGCAAGCCACCGGTGTAGCAGCGCAAACAGGGTGGGCACCAGCACCAGCGTGGCGACGGTGCCGCAGGCTAGCCCGCCGATCACGGCGCGGCCGAGCGGGGCGTTCTGCGCGCCGGCATCGCCCGCGCCAAGCGCCATCGGGACCATGCCGATCAGCATGGCCAGCGCGGTCATCACCACCGGACGGAAGCGCCCGATGCCGGCTTGCAGCGCCGCCTCGAAGGGCGCCACGCCCGCCGCGCGCAGTTCGCGCGCCAGGCTGACCACCAGGATGCTGTTGGCGGTGGCGATGCCGATGCACATGATGGCGCCGGTCAGCGCTGGCACGCTGATGGTGGTGCGCGTGACAAACAGCATCCACGCCATGCCCGCCAGCGCGCCCGGCAGGCCGCCGATGATGGCCAGCGGGTCAAGCCAGGACTGGAAGTTCACCACCATCAGCAGATACACCAGCACCACCGCAATCGCCAGGCCGCCAAGCAGCCCGGCGAAAGAGGCATGCATGGTCTGCACCTGTCCACGCACCACCAGCTCGGAGCCGGGCGGCAGCGTCTTGCGTGCGGCATCGACGATGCGGCCGATGTCGCCCGCCACCGCGCCAAGATCGCGCCCGCGCACCGAGCCGAAGATGTCGATCACAGGCTGCACGTTGTAGTGCGACACCACGCCTTGCTGGCTGGAGCGCTCCACGTTGCCGAGCGAGCCGAGCAGGTCGCCGCCGCTGCCGGAGCCTGGCGTGGCAGCGCCAAGTCCCATCGGAATGTTGGACAGCGACTGCAGCGAGCCCATGGCGGACTGCGGCACCGACACCATCAGCGGATAGCTCACGCCGTTGCGCGGATTAAGCCAGAAGTTGGGTGAGGTCTGGCTGCTGCCGGAGAGCGAGATCAGCAGGTTCTGCGCCACCTCGCGCTGCGACAGCCCGGCCTGCAGCGCGCGGGTGCGGTCCACATTCACCGTCAGCGCGGGCTGGTCGTCCGGTTGCTGGATATGCACATCGGCCAGCCCCGGCACCGCGCGCAACTGGCCAACCAGTTTTTGGGCCACCGCGCGATTGGCTGCCAGCTGATTGCCCACCACCTGGATATCGATCGGCGCCGGCAGCCCGAAATTCAGGATCTGGCTGACAATGTCGGCCGGCAGGAAGGAGAAGCTTACGCCCGGGAATGCCTTGGGCAGCAAGGCGCCCAGTTGCTCGATATAGCCTGCCGTGGCGCCATGGCCCGGCTTCAGCGACACCAGGATCTCGGCGTCGGCGGTGCCGATCGGCAGCGCGGAGTCATAGGTCAGGTTGATGCCGCTGACAGGCAGGCCGATGTTGTCGATGATGCCGGCCACCTGGCCCGGGCCGATGGCCGCGCGGATGCGGTTCTCCACCGCATCCGCGATGCGCGCTGTTTCCTCGATGCGGGTACCCGTGCGCGCGCGCATGTGCAGGCGGATCTCGCCGCTGTCCACGCTGGGGAAGAAATCCTGCCCCAGGAAGGGCACCAGCGCCATCGAGGCGCAGCAGCTGGCCAGGAAGGCCGCGGCCAGCCGCCTGGGGTGGCGCAGTGCTGCAGCGAGGGTAGCGGCGTAGCGCGTGCGCACGTCTTCGAACCCGTGTTCAAAGCGCGCCTGCAGCCGTGCGCAGGCGCGACGCAAGCGGCCTGGGTCGCGCGCCTGCGCCGCATCGTTGTGCTGATCGTTGTGTTCGTCGTTGCGTTCGCCACGCAGCAGGTAATGCGCCAGCGTGGGAATCAGCATGCGCGAGAAGAAGTAGGACGCCGCCATGGCGAACACCACGGCCTCGGCCATCGGCACGAACAGGTAGCGCGCCACGCCGGTGAGCAGGAACATGGGCAGGAACACGATGCAGATCGACAGCGTGGATACCAGCGTGGGCACGGCGATCTGCGCCGAGCCTTCCAGGATCGCACGCTCCAGCGGTTTGCCCAGCTCGCGGTGGTGGGTGATGTTCTCGATGGCCACGGTGGCGTCGTCCACCAGCACGCCCACCGCCAGCGCCAGGCCGCCCAGCGTCATGATATTGAGCGTCTCGCCGAGCGCGCTGAGCGCCATCAGCGCGGCCAGCACCGAGAGCGGGATCGAGATCGCGATGATCAGCGTGGCGCGCCAGCTGCCCAGGAACAGCAAGATCATCGCGGCGGTCAGGCACGCGGCGATCAGCGCTTCGTGCAGCACGCCGTGGATGGCGGAGGTAACAAAGACCGACTGGTCCGACACCGGCTGCACCCGCAGCGAAGACGGCAGCCCGGCCATGATGCGCGGCAGCATGGCCTTGACCTGGGCGATGATGGACAGCGTGGAGGTGTTGCCGCTTTTCTCGATCTCCAGCAGCGCGGCGCGCTTGCCGTCGCGGCGCACCACGTTGGTCTGCGGCGCGTAGCCGTCGCGCACCTGGGCCACGTCGCGCACATAGACCGTGCCGCCGGGGCCGCTCTTGACCGGCAGGTCGTTGAGGCCGGCCACGGTGGCCGTGCTGCCGTTCAGGTCGACCCGGTATTCCAGCGCGCCGATCTTGGCGGTGCCACCGGGCAGGACCAGGTTTTGCGCATTGATGGCGTTGACCACGTCCAGTGGCGCCAGGCCGCGTGCCTGCAGCGCACGCGTATCGAGATCCACCATCACCTGGCGCACCTTGCCACCGTAAGGCAGCGGCACCGATGCGCCCTGCACCGTAGCCAGCTGCGTGCGGATGAAGTTGTTGCCCAGGTCGTAAAGCTGCTGCTCGGGCAGTTGGTCGCTGGCCAGCGCCAGCCGCAGGATCGGCACGGTGGAGGCGCTGTAGCTCAGGATCAGCGGCGGCGTGGTGCCCGGCGGCATGTTGCGCAGCATCGATTGCGCGCCCGACGAGGTCTCGGCAATCGCGCGGTTGATGTCGGCGCCGGGATGGAAGAAGATCTTGATCACCGCCACGCCGGCGAGCGATTGCGACTCGATATGCTCGATATCGTCCACGCTGTTGGTCAGCGAGCGCTCGTAGCCGGTGACGATGCGGCGCGCCATGTCCTCGGCGGACAGGCCGTTGTAGGTCCACACCACGCTGACCACCGGGATGTCGATAGCCGGAAAAATGTCGGTAGGCGTGCGCAGCAGCACCAGCGGGGCGGCAAGCAGCAAGCACAACGCCAGCACCACAAAGGTGTAGGGGCGGCTCAGCGCGAGCCTGACAATCCACATGGTGTGCACTCCGGGATGAGGGGTGGGGGGCCGCGACGGCCGCTTTGTTGCGGCGTCAGCGGTGTGCGATGGCCGCATTCTAGGAAGCCAGGGGAGCCGGTAATGCTGTCGAATCGATTACAGATTTGTCATTCAGGAGCGCCGCGCCAACGGCTATCATCCGAGCATGCAAGGCGCCCGAAGCGCGCCCTGCCGGCATAGGTCAGGCGAGGACGGACATGAGAATTCTGGTGGTGGAGGATGAGCCCAAGACGGGCGAGTACCTGCGCAAGGGGCTGACCGAATCGTCCTTCGTGGTCGACCTGGCGGTGACCGGCGCCGATGGCCTGCACCAGGCGCTGGAGGTGGTGTACGACCTGGTCATCCTTGATGTGATGCTGCCCGGCATGAACGGCTGGGACGTGCTCAAGCAACTGCGCGAGCACAAGGACACACCGGTGCTGTTCCTGACCGCGCGCGATGAAGTGGAGGACCGCGTGCGCGGGCTGGAGCTGGGAGGTGACGACTATCTGGCCAAGCCCTTCGCCTTTGTCGAGCTGCTGGCGCGGGTGCGCACCTTGCTGCGGCGCGGCCCGGTGCGCGAGGCCGACCGCATCGAGATCGAAGACCTGGAGATCGACCTGATCCGTCACCGCGTGACGCGCGCCGGCCGGCGCATCGAGCTGACGCCGCGCGAATTTTCCCTGCTGCATTTCCTGGCGCGCCGTCACACCGAGGTGCTGAGCCGTACCCAGATCGCCTCCCATGTATGGGACATGAACTTCGATAGCGATACCAATGTGGTGGATGTGGCGGTGCGCCGCCTGCGCGCCAAGATGGACGACGATTTCCAGCCCAAGCTGATCCACACCGTGCGTGGCATGGGCTATGTGCTGGAGCGTCGGGAACCCTGATGCGCAGGCTCTCGCTCACAGCCCGCCTGGCGCTAGCCTTTGGCCTGGTGGCCGCGATCGTGTTTGGCGGCGCGGGCGCTTACCTCTACCGCGCGCTGGCCATGCAGGTGATAGAGCGCGACGACGCGGAGCTGCTGCGCAAGGTGGCGCGCGCGCGGGCCGAGCTGATGGAGCAGGGCGCCCGGCCCGACAGCGACTGGCGGGAAGTGGCCGGCGTGGTGTCCGGCAACGATGAGTTTGCGCTGGTGGTGCGCGCCGCTGGCGGCGCCGTGCTGCTCGCGGCCAATGCCGGCGAAGGGCCGCCCGCCTTGCAGCCGGTGGCGCCGGATGCGCCGCTTGGGCCCGAAGCGATCCGTGCCTGGACCACGCGGCAGGGCTACCCGGTGCATGGCGTGCAGGCGCTGGTCCCTGTCGGTCCAGGCACTGCTGGCACTGGCGCCGTCACGCAGACGCTGGCCTTCACGCTCTACCAGACCGCCATCTCCCGCACAACGTTGCTGCGCGCATACCGCGCGAGGCTGCTGTTGACGGGGCTGCTGGGCACGCTGGCCGTGGCCGGGCTTGGCTACCTGGTGCTGCGCGCCGGCATGGCGCCGCTGCGGCGCATCGCCGCCGGGGCATCGTCGGTCACGGTGCGGCGGCTCGAGCTGCCGATCGACCCGGCGCGGCTGCCGCCCGAACTGGCGGAACTGGCTGCGGCCCTGCAACAGATGATGGACCGGTTGCGGGATGGCTTCGAACGCCTTTCCCAGTTTTCCGCGGACCTGGCGCACGACTTCCGCACGCCCATCGGCAACCTGCTCGGGCAGAGCCAGGTCGCGCTGTCTAGCGAGCGCAGCGCCGACGAATACCAGGCGCTGCTGGCGTCCAATATCGAGGAATATGAACGCCTGGCCCGCATGATCGAAAACATGCTGTTTCTTGCGCGGGCCGAGAACGCCCGCGTGGCGGTCAAGCCGGTGCGCCTGGACCTGGCGCGCGAACTGGGCGCGCTGTCCGACTATTTCGAGGGGCTGGCGGAGGCGAGCGGCGTGGCGATCGCGGTGGATGGCGGGGGCGCCGTGCTGGCAGATCCGCTGCTGCTGCGGCGCGCGGTCAGCAACCTGGTGGCCAATGCCATCCGCTACACACCCGCCGGGCAGACGGTGGTGATGGCGGCACGCACCGGCCCCGCAGGCAGCCGTATCGAAGTGCGCAACCCCGGGGCCGGCATCGCGCCGGAACACCTGTCCAAGCTGTTCGACCGCTTCTTTCGCGGCGATCCTGCCCGCGCCAACTCGGGAGAGTCGGCGGGAATCGGCCTGGCCATCGTGAAGTCCATCATGGACTTGCACCATGGGCACGTCGAGGTGGAGTCCGAAGTCGGGGGAACCACGGTCTTCAGGCTGCTGTTTCCGGCGAGCATCGCAGATCCCGCGTCTTAGGGTGCCGCTGCCGGAGTTACTGGCGCAGCGAGGTGAGCAGCCGGATGCCGAGCAGCGCCATCACCCCGCCGGCCGCGCGATCCAGCCACAGCTTGAAGCGCAGGTAGAACGCACGCGGCCTGGCGGAGGAGAGCGCGATCGCCACGATGGCGTACCAGCCCGTCTCGATGGCAAAGACCATCAGCGGCAGCGCCAGCAGCAGCGAAGCCGGCACCTGGGCGGGCAACAGCGCGGCAAACACGCTGGCGTAGACCACCGCCGTCTTGGGGTTGCTCAGCTGCGTGGCGAAGCCGCTCAGCAAGACACGCCCGCGCCCCGTGGCGGGCGCTCCACCGCCTGCAGCTGCGCCGGCCGCCATTGCCAGGGGCGCGCTGGCGCCACGCCAGATGCGCACGCCCAGATACACCAGGTAGATGCCGCCGCCCACTTTCATTGCCATGTACAGCCAGGGCACCGCCGTCAGCAGCAGCTTGAGCCCGAGCAGCGCGGCCGCGGCAAACACCACGCCGCCCAGCCCCATGCCCAGCGCCATGCAGAGCGCATCGGCGCGGGAGCGGGCAATGGCGGCGCGTGCCACCATGACGAAGCTAGGGCCGGGGCTGACCGCGCCGAGCGCCAGCGCGCCGCCAATGGCCAATGTCGATGTGAATGCGTCCATGGGTTTGTCTCGTCAGGAAGGAGGGGATCCGCTGCGGGCTAGCATGAGGCCGATGCGCGTGGCGAAATGGTAGCAGCAAGACGCACGCGCCGCCGGCTTCGGCAGGCCCCGCTCAGTTAGCGCCGAATCCCGCCCCGCTCAGTGCCGCAATCGTCTGCGCCAGTTCCTCGCGCAGTGTCGCCACGAGTTGCGCCGCCGGCAGGGCGCGCGCCAGCGGCGCGGCTTGCCCGGCCCATTGCGCGGCGTAGTCCGCGCTGCCGCGCGCCTTGGCTGCCGCATGCAGGGCCTTGCCGGCGTCGTAGGTGATGGGGTAGTCGGGGATCGCCGGGCGGTCCGCCGCCTCGCCCAGCGCCGTCAGCCGGTTGACGAAGCCGCGCGCGGCCCGGCCGGAAATGGAGCGGGTCAGCGTGGTGCTGGCCGGCCGGTCCGCCAGTAGGGCGGCGCGGTAGGGCGCGTCGGCCACGGTCTCCGGGCAGGCCACGAAGGCGGTGCCGAGCTGCGCGGCCTGCGCGCCCAGCGCCAGGGCCGCCGCAATGCCGGCGCCGTCCATGATGCCGCCGGTGGCGATCACGGGCAGGGCAGTATGGCGGACCAGCAGCCGCACCAGCGCCAGGGTGCCGAGCCCTTCGTCATGTCCTTCGGGCTTGAACGTGCCGCGGTGGCCGCCGGCTTCCACGCCCTGGGCAACGATGGCATCGACGCCGGCAGCGGCGATCTGCCGCGCTTCGTCCAGGCTGGTAGCCGTGGCCATCAGGAAGATGCCGGCGGCTTGCAGCGCCTCGATCCAGGCCTGCGGCGGCAAGCCGAAATGGAAGCTCACTACCGCGGGCCGCTCCTCCAGCAGCATCGCGTACATGGCGTCGTCGGCGACAAAGCTGGTGTAGATCTCGCGCAGGCTGGCGGGCGGCGTGGCGCCGAATTCGGCGAAGCTCGGCGCCAGGTAGGCCAGCCATTGCGCCTCGCGCGCGGGGTTGGCGACGGCGGGAGCGTGGCAGAACAGGTTGATGTTGAAGGGCTTGTCCGTTAGCGCACGGGTTTCGCGGATGGTCTTGCGGGCACCCTCGGCGTCCATGGCGCCGACGCCGAGCGAGCCCAGGCCGCCGGCATTCGACACTGTCGCGGCAAGGGCCGGTGTGCTGACGCCCGCCATCGGTGCCTGGATGATCGGGGTGGTAAGGCCGAGCCGGGAGAGCAGCGTGCGTGCTGGCGTGGCGTGGATGGGGTTGGTCATTGACGGGCTCCTCGTTTGCTCGTTAACAGGCGGATTTTGGGGTGGGTGCTGTGGGGTGGGTTCCGTGCCGCGCGCCGGGCGTGCGATGGCCTTCACAGGAAGCAGAACACGGCAGATGCCAGCAGCGCGGCAGCGGCGGCGGCAAGCGGGCCGCTGAAGCTATGGCTGTGCGCCATCAGCGCATCGGATACCAGCGGGCCGGCAATCTGGCCTACGCCATAGGCGGCGGTCATGATGGCAAGCAGGTTGAATGTCACGCGGTGGGCCACGCGTTTCGCGGCGGGCATGGCGATGGTCACGGTGCCAACGAAGGTGCCGCCCACCAGCAGCGCGCTAGCCAGGTAGGCCACGGCCGAGTGGCTGAGCGCGGGCAGGATCACGCCCACCGCCTGCACCAGCAGGTTGAGCGCGAGCGCGCGCCGCGTGCCAAGGCGGCCGTGCAGCGCATGCCAGAGAAAACACGAAGGTGCCGCGCCAAGCCCGAAGGCGGCCCAGATATGGATCGGG
Organism: Cupriavidus sp. UME77; assembly: GCF_014170355.1. Lineage (NCBI taxonomy): Bacteria > Pseudomonadati > Pseudomonadota > Betaproteobacteria > Burkholderiales > Burkholderiaceae > Cupriavidus > Cupriavidus sp. UME77. Next base: position 13,667 of record NZ_LZZU01000013.1, on the reverse strand, counting down.
TCGACGTGGCCGAGCGCATCGCGCACAAAGAGCGGCAGGTAGGTTGCCGTGACGATGTAGCCGAACCCCGCCAGCCCGTAGCTGGCCACCAGCGGCCACGGACCAGGGCCGTTGGCATTGGCCTCATCCGTGGCACTGGCAGTGGCATGCGGCTGGGGTGCCGGCACGCGGCCCGCTAGATACGGCCATGCCAGCGAGCTCAGCACAGCGGCGCCACCGCCGATGGCCAGCCACAGCAAAGGACTGTGCCAACCGGCCAGGTTGCCGGCGGCAATGAGCTCGGCGGACAGCAGGATGCCGGCACCGACGCCCGAGAACAACAGCGGCGCGCCATGCGGATGTCCTACCACCTGGAACAGCCACACGGACGCGCAGATCAGCGCGATGGCGCTGAGCACGCCCGCCAGGAAGCGCACGCCGATAAAGAACCAGGGCGCGGCCGGCACTGCCAGTGCCAGCAGGCACAGGGCGGTGCCGAAGAGCGCGATGCGGCAAAAGCGCGGCGCAGCGCGCTGCGGCATGCGGCTGACCGCGAGGGCGCCCACGAGATAGCCTGCATAGTTTGCGGATGCGGCCAGCGAGCCGGCACTGACGCTCAGCAGGCCGTCGCGCACCATCAGCGGATACATGCCGGTAAACGCAAAGCGCCCGAAACCCATACCCACCGCCAGCACCAGCGCGGCGGCCAGTGAGGGCATCCAGGGTGCCATGGTCTTGCCGAAGGATTGCGGCGCTGCTGTGACGGTCCGGATCCTAGCCATGCTGCAGCTCCTGGAGAAACGCCGCGTATGCCGACGTGGCAAAACCCGAACGGCGCACCAGCAAGGTATGCGCGACTCGCACGGGCACGGTTTGCAGGCTTGCGGCATCGGGGTGCAGCGCCAGCAGCGACCTTGGCAGGATGGCCACGGCCGAGCCCGCCGTCACGCAGGCCAGGATCGCGTGGTAAGACGCCAGTTCCAGCACGTTCAGCGCCAGCCGGGGGCCCTCGCCGCTGGCGAGCCAGGCCTCGGCACACAGGCGATATGTGCAGCCACGCGAGAACGTGGCCAGGCTGCGCAGCTTGATGTCCTGCGGCGTGCGCACCGGCGGATGGCTGTGCGGCAGCACCAGCAGCAGTTCTTCCGAGAACAGGAACGTGCCTTCCAGGCCGGGGCCGAGCACGTCCATGTCGAGCGTGTCCGGCGCGCCCTCGGAGGGATGGGCCACCACGGCGCAGTCGATGCGATGCGCCAGCAGCGCGTCGATCAAGGCTTGCGTGGTGCCGGTCTGGATCTCGATCCGCACGTCCGGCCATTTGCCGTGATAGCGCGCCAGCGGGCGGGGCAGCCGGCTGGCGGCCGAGCTTTCCATGCTGCCCACGCGCAGCGTGCCCGAGGGCGCATCGTCGCGCATGGATTGGCGGGCCTCCTCGGCCAGCGCCAGCAGCCGCTCGGTGTAGCCCAGGAAGCGCTGGCCTTGCGGCGTCAGGGTCATGCGCTTGCTGTCGCGCAGGAACAGGGCGACGCCGAGCTCCTCTTCGAGCTGCTTGACGCGCGTGGTGACATTCGACTGCACGCGGTCCAGGGTCTTGGCCGCCCGCGTGATGCTTTCTTCAAGCGCAACGGCTCGGAAAATCTCAAGTTCGGCCAGATCCACGGCAATCCTTTGGTTGAAATTGGTTCTTAAAAAGAGAACGAATTTCAATTAACTATCATCGATAGGGAATGATAAGTCAAGAAAGCCATGATGGCAGTGGGGTGGGGCGAAGCGGGAAGGACATGCCGGCGAACAACGCCGTGGCCCGCCGTGTACCCAAGCCGTGGGACTAATGCGGATCCTGATATTGCGAGGGTTGGGGTTGCGCGGGTTGCTGCGGCGAATGCCGCTGCGCCGGTGCCGGCCGCGCCAGGAGCGCACGGATCGACGCAAGGTAGCAGTCTCCAACCTCCCGGCTGGCCCGGTTCGACTGGGCGCGCAGGGTGCGGCGGGCCGGTGGCGTGATGTTCAGGCTGCGGCAGATCGTTGACAGGTAGGGCTTGCGGTCTCCCGCCAGCCGCTGTGCCGCGGCTTGCACCGCCGCATCGCCTACGCGTTCGCGCAACCAGGCCAGGACCTGCCTGTCGTATTCGTTCTGTACCCGGACCAGGTGTTCCATGATCGGCTCCCGTAGATACTGTTCATCCATACAGTTACTGTAAATATATACAGTAATCTGGTTTTTTCAAGGATGAATGCCGAGGAGCAGATACGGGCCACCGCCCAGAGGGCTACAGGACCATGCAGGCGGCGGCGCTGGCGCCTGCACGTTGCGCCAGGCAGGCGGGCGCGGCGGGCGGCCTCTCCAGGTGGCGGCGCTGGCTTGCAGGCAGGTTCTCTTCCGGGGGCTTGCTGGCTGGGCGCGCGTCATGCCGCGGCGGGTGGTTGTCGCGCAGGGCCGGATGGTGCTTTTCCACCCAACGCGCCGCTCTCCAGAGCGCGAAGATGCAGGCAACCGCATAACTGCAGTAAATGAGGATCAGCATAAGCACCTGGCTTCGCGCCCGCTTGGGGGCGAGTAGTTCAAGAAAGTGCGAGTATGCGCAAGATCACTCACAACGCGGTATCACTCGATTGGGGGGAGCCAGGTGGCCGCGCGGGCCGTAAGGCCAGGCGGGTGGCCGATCTAGCGCCGATCTGGCGGAAATGCGGCAGGGGGGGCGAGACAATTGTTTGCAGTTCGCCTGGCCAGCGCGGGCCGCGCTGGCGGGATAGGCCAGGCGCTCAGGCCTGATCTTCGCCAGGCATATCGGCGCGGTACTCCAGCAGGTCGCCCGGCTGGCAATTCAGCGCCTCGCAGATTTTCTCCAGCGTATCGAAACGGATGCCCTTGACCTTGCCGGATTTCAGCAACGAGAGATTGGGCTCGGTGATGCCGATGTACTGGGCGAGCTCGCGCGATTTCATCTTGCGCTCAGCAAGCAGGACGTCAAGCCGGACGAGGATAGTCATAGGGTCAGGGTGCCTCAAACGCAAACGCAAACGCAAACTCAAACAAAGCTCTCATTCTCCAGCGCGACGCGCGCGGCCTCGACCATCGCCCAGGCGATGGCCAGCAGCAAGCCGCCCAGCAAGCCCAGCATCACGTCGCCGAAGGTGAGGATCACCACCATGTAGGGGCCGTTGGCAGCCGTGCTGGCCAGGGTCATGGCCAGCAGTGTTTTGGTGAGCGGAACCACAACGCTGAGCGCCGTCACCACCAGCGCCACGCGGCGCAGGCGCACGGCCGTCTGCAGGGTAAGGACCGCGCCGCCCGCCAGGGCCGCGAATAGCCTGTGCGCTTGTATCAGTCCACTAACCAGCAAAGCCGTGGCCGCGCTCGTGATGGCCAGCCCGAGCAGCCGGTACGGCATCGACACCAGCAACTGCCCGCCTGGCGCAGGCCCGGCCAGGAACGCGCGCAGGTTCCGGTCCAGCTCCGCATCGGGAAGCAAGAACCAGAAGGCGATCAGGCCTGCCGTCACCACGACGGCGCAGCACAGTGTCAGCCACTGCATGCGGCGCGCGATGACGCTAACGCGCGTTAGCGCGCCATCAGCGGGCAAGGGAAGGGAAAGGGGGTTCGGCATGCCGGTCTCCTGAAGGGATTGCGCATGGCAAAAAATTACTGTAAAACAGCAAAGTATTATCGTTTTACAGAAATTTATATTCGTAGGAGATTAAATTATATGCGTTCTCTCGCCATCCCTGGCCGCCTCCTTCCCATCGCGCCTGCTGCCATGTTGGTGCTTTTGTCGGTTGTGCCGGCGCATGCCGCTGCCGCGGAACCTGCCGCCAACTATTGGTACGTCGGCGGCGACCTCAATATTGCTCGCGACAAAGTCAGTACGAGCGCGCCCGGCTGGGCGGGCGGGTCGTCCAACAACCTTGGGCTTGGCTTGCGGGGCGGCTATCAGTTTTCGCCCTATATGTCGGTCGAAGGCTCGCTGGCCAGCCTTGGCCGTGTCGTGGCCAAGAATGGCAACGCCAACGACAAATTCGACGTGAACGCCTTGTCCGTCAACGTCGTGGGCCATCTGCCCCTGACCGAGCGCTTTTCGCTGCTGGGCATCGCTGGTGTCAACTATATGCATGGCCGGCGCTCGGGCGATCTCGAATCGAGCAACAAGTCGCAGGGGCTCATCAGCCTGGGGGTGGGCGCGTCCTATGCGGTCACGCAGAACTGGCGCTTGCGGATGCAGTACATGAATTACGGCAAGCTCAGCTGGAAGGGCAACGATGCTTCGGTCAAGAGCCAGGCCGTATCGCTTGGCGTGGACTACCTGTTCCGCTGAGGCAGGCGCATCGCGCTGGTGCCAATGACCCCGGGGCCTTGGCGCCGTGGGACGCAGATCATGCGCGCCGCCTTGCCGCGCAAGCGATCGGGCCCGCGGCGCTACCAATACTCCAATACTTCAATACTTCAATACTTCTTCAATACTTCAATTGCCATGACCATCAGGACAATCGCAGGCGTTGCATGGATCGCCGCAAGCTGCGCGCTGGCCGGCTGTGCGCCAACGCAGCTTTCCAGCCCGGCCGCATCGGCGGTCAGGATCACCCACAACGAGCCTGCCGCGGGATGCACCTATCTTGGCGACGTGACCGGCAGCCAGGGCGATTTTGTGCGGGGCGCCATCACGGCCAATGCGGATCTGGAAACCGGTGCACGCAACGACATCAAGAACAAGGCCGCGGCAATGGGCGGCAATCTGGTGTACCTGCTCACCCAGCGCGCAGGGCAGACCGGCGGCAAGGATCGCCTGGAGCAAACCAATGTGACCCTGTCGGGCAACGTGTATCGCTGCGCGTCCCCAGGCGCGCACTAGCGCGCCGAACAGGGATCAGGCCAGCTTCTGCTTGAGGATGTCCTGCGCGGATACCGGATGGCGGCCCCGCTTGTGCCGGTAGTTGCCGTCCGCGTCCATTTCCCAGGTGTCGCGGTTGTCCTTCAGGTAGACCTTCAGCCCTTCTTCGATCACGCGATCCTTGAGGGCTTTGTCCAGCACGGGGAAGCAGACCTCGATGCGCCGGAAGAAGTCGCGGTCCATCCAGTCGGCGCTCGATAGCCGCACGTCTTCGGCCTTGTCGTTGTAGAAGTAGAAAATCCGCGCATGTTCCAGGAACTGGCCAAGCACGGAGCGCACCCGGATATTCTCGGACAGGCCCGCAATGCCAGGACGCAACGCGCAGGCCCCGCGCACGATCAGCTCGATCCGCGCGCCATCGCAGGACGCCTGGTACAGGGCCTGGATGAGCTTGGGCTCCAGCAAGGCGTTCATCTTGGCGATGATCAATCCCTTGCGGCCAGCCTTGGCGTGCTTGCCTTCGCGGCGGATGGCTTCGAGCAGCGCCGCGTGCATGGTGAACGGCGATTGCCAGAAGTGCGCCAGCGTGCCGGGGTGGCCGAGTCCGGTCAGCTGGGAGAACACGTTGGCCACATCGTCGACGAGCGCTTCCTTGCAGGTAAACAGGCCGAAGTCCGTGAAGCTCCTGGCCGTCTGCGAGTGATAGTTGCCGGTGCCGATATGCACGTAGCGCCTGAGCTTCTTGCCTTCGCGCCGCACCACCAAGGCCATCTTGGCGTGGGCCTTGTAGCCAACCACGCCGTACACCACGTGCGCGCCGGCTTCTTCAAGCTGGGCTGCCCAGTTGATATTGGCCTGCTCATCGAAGCGGGCGAGCAGCTCCACCACCACGCTGACTTCCTTGCCCCTGCGCGCGGCGCCGATCAGCGCCTCCAGCAGGGCTGAGTCGTTGCCGGCGCGGTACACCGTCTGCTTGATGGCCATCACCTCCGGATCTTCCGCGGCCTGGCGGATGAAATCCACCACGGGCGAAAACGACTGGTACGGATGGTGCAGCAGGATATCGCCGTCGCGGATGGCGCGGAACATGTCGGGCTGGTCCTGCAGCGCCTTGGGCAGGCCAGGGCGGCACGGCGGGTACTTCAGGTCATCGCGGTCCACGCTGTCAGGAACCGGCAGCAAGCGCACCAGATTGACCGGGCCGTTCACCGAAAACACCTCGGCATCTTCCAGGCCGAACTGGTTTTGCAGGAAGCGGGTCATCTCCTCTGAGCAGTTGTCCGCGACCTCGAGCCGCACCGCATCGCCAAAATGCCGCTGCGGCAACTCGCCCTGCAGCGCATCGCGCAGGTTCTTGATTTCTTCCTCGTCGACGAACAGTTCGCTGTTGCGGGTGACGCGGAACTGATAGCAGCCGCGCACGCGCATGCCGGGAAACAACTCGCAGACGTGGGCATGCAGGATGGACGACAGGAACACGAAGCCGTGTTCGCAGCCGGAAATCTCCTTGGGCAGCAGGATCACGCGGGGCAGGGCCCGGGGCGCCTGCACGATGGCCGCGTTCGCCTCCCGGCCAAAGGCATCCTTGCCTTCGAGTTCCACGGCGAAGTTCAGGCTCTTGTTGAGCACGCGCGGAAACGGGTGCGCCGGATCCAGGCCGATGGGGGTGAGCACCGGCATCAGTTCGCGGAAGAAATAGCTGCGGATCCACTCGCCCTGTTCCTGCGTCCAGTGCGGACGGCGCAGGAAGCGGATTCCCTCGCGGTCCAGGTCCGGAACCAGCACTTCGTTGAACAGGCGGTACTGTTCCGCGACCAGCTTGTGCGTGCGGGCGCTGACAAGCGCGTAGATCTGCCGCACGTCCAGTCCATCCGGGCCGGTGGTCGCTGGCGCCTGCAGCTTGATCTTCTCCTTCAGGCCGGCAACGCGGATCTCGAAGAACTCGTCCAAGTTGCTGCTGAAGATGCAGAGGAAGCGCAATCGCTCCAATAACGGAATGTCGTGGTTCTCGGCCTGGGCGAGTACGCGCCGGTGGAACTCCAGCTGGCTGGCTTCGCGGTTCAGGAATAGCTGCCGTGCGTTGGCGCCGAGGGTGGTGCTGGCACTGGCGAGGAAGTCCGATGGAGCGCCGTGAACGTCTCTCGTTACCAGGGGGAGGGAAGGGGCGATCTCGAGTGGCGCTGCCGAGCCTTCTTCCATGATTCGCTTCAATCCTTCTCTGGGAATGGATCATCGTGCACCGATGACCTGTTGCAAAGATATTACCGCGCGCCGCGCCGCTTGAGGAGTGGGCGCGGTGCACGTTTGCGCGTCTGCGCCAGGGCCGTGTGGTTGGCGGGCCACGGACAGGCGCCGGGGAGGGGCGTCCGGTCGTGGCTGCCTTGCGGGAAAACCCTGAAGGAGTGAGGCACTGCCCCCGGCCCTGCAGCCAATGGAAATTGCAGCTACCCTGTCGCGCAGTGATGGACTGACACCGAGGAAATACAATGCAAAAGACACTGAAAATCGATTTTGTCTCCGACGTCGCGTGCCCGTGGTGCGCCGTTGGCCTGAGTTCGCTGCAACAGGCGCTGGCGCGGCTTGGCGATGCCGTTTCGGCAGAAATCACGCTTCGCCCATTCGAGCTCAATCCGGACATGGGGCCGGGAGGCGAATCGATCCAGGATTACATGGCACGCAAGTATGGCCGCACCGAGGACGAAATCGTGCAGAGCCAGGCCATGATCCGCCAGCGTGGCGCCGATGTCGGATTTGAGTTCGGCTCCCGTACCCGCGTATACAACACGTTCGACGCGCATCGGCTATTGCACTGGGCAAGCCTGGAAGGGCGCCAGCTGCCGCTGAAGATGGCGCTATTCCGTGCGTATTTCACGGAGTCCAAGGATTCCAGCAATCACGAGGTCCTCGTCGAGGCAGCGGCCGCGGCCGGCCTAGACGCCGAAAAGGCACGCACGGTGCTGTCTGGCGACGCGTACGCGGCCCAAGTCCGTGAGATGGAGAAGCACTATCAGGACATGGGCATCCGTTCCGTGCCTTCGATCATCTTCAATGACCAATACCTGGTGAGCGGCGGGCAGCCGGTGGAGGCGTTCGAGAATGCCATTCGGGAGGTGCTGGCAAAAGGCTGAAGGGGCGCAAGGGGCGCATCACTATCCATGACGCTTGCGCCAAGCCCGCAGCCATGGACGCCCTGCGCACGGGGTCCCGGCACGTCGCGCGAGTGAGGAGACCGAGGCTTGCTCGCTGGAAAGCGTTGCCTTTCTGCATACGTACTATCACCTAATGCTGCGCCGCGTCATTTCCTTTGCTATGATTAGGGAAAACCCGATGAGGGTAATCCCTAGAGAGAAAGCCATGAACACGCAAAGCGACATCAAGATGACCGACCAAATGGAACGCGATCTGATCGAGCGCGAACTTGGTCCCCGCAGCCCCAGCCTGGCGGCAGACGTGAAGAGCGCCATCTTCGCCGTCCAGCATATGCTGAGCCGCCTGCAGAACCAGGCACGCAAGGCAAAGATCGTCTACGCGAACGGCTGATCGTTCAGGTAGCGGCATCGCAATGCGGGAAGCGTTTCCCGCGCAGCAAGACCGGCCTATACGCCGCTCCGCCGGAGCGCAGCGTGGGCCGGTTTTTTTTATGGGTGTCTCGCGGGCCGGAACCGCGGCACATTCGCCACGGGGCGTTGCGCCCGCGCATCGCATTGGCGGCGTATCCGATAGCTCCGGTGCTCACTCCCCCGTTGGGCGGTTGACGTCTTCCTGCGAGACGATTTCCCTTCCCTCCATCACCCAGCGCGTCGGCGGTTTCCCGAATTGCCCCCCAAACCACCGCGTGAACGCGCTCACCTCCGAGAATCCAAGCAGATCCGCCGTACGCGATATGGACTGCCGCTGGCTCTGCAGATAGCGCTCGGCCAGTTCGCGCCGCACCTGATTGACCAGGCCCGAGAATGTTTCCCCGCGCTGCTCCAATTGGCGCTGCAGAGTCCTCGGGCTGACACCCAGGTTCTGCGCAACCTGTTCCACCGCACTGCGGCCGCGCGGCAGCAGCAGGTGAATTGCCCGTCGTACGTCAGCCGCCAGGGAGTGCTCCTTCGAGGGCGATCGAAGGTCAAGTAATTCCCTGGCGTATCGGGCCAGGCTGGCATCGGCCAGGGGGTTCACGCGATCCAGATCCTGGCTCGACAAGACCACGCCATCGAATTCGCAGCCAAATTCGACCTGCTGGCCGAACAGGCGACGGTGCACCCGCAGGTCTGCAGGGGCCGCATGCGAAAAGTGCACGCAGCGGGGTTTCCATTGGGCGCCAAGAATGGCGCGGATCAGGCAGAGCACCGCGCCTACGGTCAGCTCCATAGCCTGCCGGCCGGGTTGCTGCCTGCCGGTCAGCAACGTCACTCGCAAGACCGCGATATTCGCATGCTCGGTGAACTGCGTCGCGACGGAGTCGCTGAGCAGGTGGCGATAACGCTCGACCTCGGCCAGTGCATCCCGCAGCGTGGGCTGATGCTGCAGCGTCAGGCTGACCGGGCCGAAGTCGGATAGCCGCCACGATTCGCCCATGAGCAGCCCGAGCGAATGACAGGCAGTGATCCGCGCGGATGTCTCCAGAACCTCCGCAAGCCGGAATTCGGGGATGCGCAGGTCGGGCGTGTGCAGGCATTCCCGGTCCAGGCCGACATGGGAAACCATCTGCACCGGGTCGATACCCGCCGCGCGAGCGATCCCGGAGTACTTCGTGAGGGAGGCGCTGCGAACCAGGACGGTCATAGGGGCTCTTTCTGAAGAGGGATAGTCAGGTTGATCGAAGGCCTCCGCAATCCACCGGTGAAGCCACCGTCGCCCGGCTGCCAGTGTCGGTCATGCATTGCATACGCCGCTGGCGCCGCGCCTGCGTGCAGTGACGCACGCCGGGAAGCGACTGTCATGGATGGTCAACTTCTGGCGTGGCCTGTCAAAGGTCTCGCGCATGCGAGAGCCGACAATCAACCCAGGCCACCGAATGATAGTGGCGGCAGCAACAGACGACAACAGGAGACGGAATTGGCAAAAGCCGTTCGCATGTACGAGGTGGAAGGGCCAGAGGTCCTCCGAGATGAGGACGCCGAGGCTGGCGAGCCGGGTCCCGGCGCGGCGCGAGTCCGGCACGTCAAGGCGGGGCTGAACTACGCCGACACACATTTTCCTGATGGCACCTACCCTGTGCCGCTGCCCAACGACATCGGGATCCATCAGTGCCATGCGCCGCAGGGTGCGGTCCAGGCGTATCGGGACCTGGAGTCGCGCAAGGCCACCGGCTCGTCAATCTTTGTAGTGTAAAGGGAGCTTTCCATGCACGTAGAACCTCTTACCTGCACCATCGGTGCCGAAATCAGCGGCGTCAACCTGGCCGATGCTGCGCGAGACGACGCCTCGCTTGCCGAGATCAAGGCGCTGCTGCTCAAGCACAAGGTGCTGTTTCTGCGGGACCAGGATATCAGCCGTGCCGATCACGTGGCGTTCGCCCGCCGTTTCGGCGAACTGGAGGACCACCCGGTCGCTGGCAGCGACCCGGATCATCCCGGCCTGGTACAGATCTATCGCAGCGACAAGCGCGAGAACTACGAGAACAGCTACCACACCGACGGCAGCTGGCGCGAAACCCCGCCGATGGGCTGCGTCCTGCGTTGCATCGAATGCCCGCCGGTCGGCGGCGATACCATCTGGGTGAACATGGCAGCGGCCTACGAGAACCTGCCCGAAGAAATCAAGGAGCGAATCGCTGGGCTGCGCGCCAAGCATGGCATCGAACATTCATTCGGTGCGGCGATGAGCCCGGAAAATCGCGCCAAGCTTGCCGCGCAGTACCCCATGGTCGAACACCCCGTGGTGCGCACGCATCCGGAGACTGGCGAGAAGGTGCTCTACGTCTGCGGCTTCTCCACGCATTTCGCAAACTTCCATACGCCAGAGAACGTGCGCTACGGACAGGACAAGACCCCGGGCGCGAGCCACCTGCTGAACTACTTGATCAGCCAGGCGGCGATCCCCGAATACCAGGTGCGGTTCCGCTGGCAGCCAAACAGCGTGGCCATTTGGGACAACCGCTGCACCCAGCACTACGCGGTACAGGACTACTGGCCGGCCCCGCGCAAGATGGAGCGCGCAGCCATCATCGGAGACAAGCCGTTCTGAGGCGCGCCAGCCGCCACCAAGCCTTGCCCTACCTTTATCAATGGAGACATGCCGTGAACTACCTCGATGGATCCCTGTTCCCTGAAAACCAGCAGCCGTTGATCATCACTGCGGCACCCTACGCACCGGGTTGGCTGCCGTCCGATTTCCCGGAAGACATCCCCGTGACGATGGAAGACCAGATCCAGAAGGCCGTGGATTGCTACAACGCCGGCGCGACTGTGCTGCACCTGCATGTGCGCGAGCTTGACGGCAAAGGCTCGAAGCGTTTGTCCAAGTTCAACGAGCTGATCGCCGGGGTGCGCAGCGCTGTGCCGGAGATGATTATCCAGGTGGGCGGGTCCATCAGCTTCGCACCCGAAAACGAGGGGGCCGCCGCCAAGTGGCTGTCCGACGACACCCGCCATATGCTTGCCGAACTTGATCCCGTTCCGGACCAGGTGACCGTCACGGTGAACACGTCTCAGATGAACGTGACGGAGCATGCGGAACTCGCGGATTTCAAGGGCACCTCGCGTGAGAACCCCGCGATCTTCGACGCGTACAAGGAAATGACGGTTCCCGCCCAGCCTGGCTGGGTCGAAGAACACATCCGCCGCCTTACCGCCGCCGGCATCCAGAGTGCCTTCCAGTGCTACAACATCAATAGCTTCGAGTCCGTGGAGCGGCTGATTCGGCGTGGTGTCTACAAGGGCCCGCTGGTCATGAATTGGGTGGCAATCAGCGGCGGCATGGATGCGCCCAGCATCTTCAACCTCGCCAACATTGTTCGTGCCGTCCCGGATGGCGCGGTGCTAACCGTTGAAAGCTCTGTGCGCAACGTGCTTCCTGTCAACATGATGGGAGTTGCCTTGGGCCTGCATGTGCGATGCGGGACTGAGGACTGCCTCTGGAACCAGTCGCGCACGGCCAAGATGAGCACGGTGAAGCAGATTGAGCAGTTGGTGCGCATCGCGAGCGAATTCGGCCGCAAAGTGGCAACGGCCCGGGAAGCGCGCGAAATCCAGAAGATCGGCGTGTTCTATGACACGGTCGAGGAGACGCTGGCTGTCAATGGCTTCGCGCCGAACCGCAATGGCGGCAACCAAGGCTTCCTGCGCAAGGCCGCCTGACTCGGGCCGGTTGGAACTGACCGGCAGGTGAGGGTGCCAGCGCTTGCGCGGCGTGGTGCCAGGGGGCACGCCTGCATGTCAAGCCTGGCTATCTTATTATGGTCAGTTTGTTTATGTCGACAATAAAAAACATGACTGCTATGATCGTGCCGAAGACAGCCTGGGACAGCTAGGGATAGCTTGTCGCGCAGTTGGCCTCGGTGAGGCCGACAGCACTTGGCGGGCTGGATAGTAGTCAAAAAAAATGGGGAGACGATGTCAATACTGAAAAAGCTGCTCGCAGCTGCGTTGTGCGCCGAGACAATCATTGCCTTATGCGCGCCAGGCCCGGTCCAGGCACAGGAAGCCTGGCCGGCGCGCCCGATTCAAATGATCGTGCCGTCGTCTGCCGGATCGGGAACCGATGCGCTGGCGCGGGTCATGGCGCAGCGCCTTTCCGAATCACTGAAGCAGGCTGTGGTCGTGGAGAACCGGCCGGGTGGCAGCGGGGTGATCGGGACCAACGCCGTCCTCAAGGCGGCGCCGGATGGCTACACGATTCTCTACACAACGGCGTCCAACATGGTGGTGGCGCCGGCAGTCATCAAGTCCATTTCCCAAGAGGCACGAAAGAGCCTCATGCCGATCGCGCAGACGGCCGTGGGTGGCGTGCTGCTACTGGTGAGCCCGGATCTGCCGGTGTCCGACTTGCCCGGGCTTATCGAGTTCGTGAAGGCGAATCCGGATAAGTACAGCTATGGCAGCTGGGGCACCGGCTCATCCGCGCACTTGACGATGGAGTGGTTGAAGAAACAGACCGGCATGAAGACCGAACACGTTGCATACCGGACCTCCAGTCAACTGCTCACCGAGCTTTCCTCGGGTGTGCTTAAGATCGGCTGGACCGATCCGAGCGTGGCGGTGCCGTTCCTGCGTTCGGGGAAGGTGCGCGGCATTGCCATTGTGGGCAATGTGCGGTCTCCCCAGCTCGCCAACGTCAAGACGCTGGGTGAACAGGGCTACAAGTTCAGTACGGTGGGGTGGTTCGGCATGTTCGCGCCGGCCGGAACGAGTCCCGTGATCGTGAAGCGGCTGGCGGATGAGGTCAACAAGGTGCAGGCGTTGCCGGAGATCGCGGCCCTGATGAAGAAACAGAACTTCGAGCCGCCGCCGGTAAAGTCCTCCGCGCAGTTGGGCGAAATTGTCCAGAACGATCTGCAAGTCTGGACGAAGATCGCCAACGACGCAGGGATCAAGCTTGACGAATAAACTGTACCGTGCGCTAAGGATGGTGTTCAAAACGACGTCAGCAGGTTCGTGCTGACAGTGTGAGCGTGACAAGATGCATTTGATGAGCGCTTCGGCCAGAATTCGGCACCGGCTTCGGCATCATCACCGGCGTTGTCGCCCGCGTTTCGCGTCGGCGAAGGCGCACTCATCCTTTGGCGCCCGGCTGCAGTCGATGGCGCATCATCCACAGATTGCTCAAGGCAAACAGCGTCTGCAGTTGCTGCGTGTTCTTCATCAAGCCACGGTAGCGCACCTTCATGTGGCCGAACTGGCGCTTGATGATGCGAAACGGGTGCTCCACCTT